>JAFLBY010000132.1 GCA_017302855.1 Candidatus Kapaibacterium sp. | reverse complement strand
TTGCTCCAATATAATATTTTTGTATCGTTCAGCTTCGATGGCATAAAGTGCCGCAATGATGTCAGATTTTTGATTGTCTTGATTTGTCATCATTTTTTCATAATATTCCTGATATTCTACTAAACAGGAATATGCTTTTTCCGTATCGCCGAATAATGCAAAGACTGTAGATTTCTTTTTTTCTATAAGTGCAATATCAGAAGGAGAAATTGATTGTTGCAATAATGTATTAATCTGATTTATATAGTCATAACATTGTTCTTGGGAATTCGAATCACTATGTGCTAAGGCAACTACATATTCCATTATCAAATTAGGAGAAGAATATTGGGGTTGTTCTTCAATCACTTTTTTCAACAATTGCAATGTAAGACCATACCTACCTGTTTCATTATATAATTCAGCTTTATCCGTGTATATATTTGTAAAAGCAATTGTTTCCGTTAGTGGATATTTCATAAGACATTTCAGTGCATCATCATAGAACAATATCGCTTCATCATATTGTTTTTCTTGAAAATGACATTGTGCCATATTCCATGATATATACCCCTGTAATTCCATATTGTTCTTATCAGAAATTTCACGAGCCGATTGTAGTATTTTTTTTGCTTCACCCACATGACCTAATTTTAGTCGAGAACCGGCTAGATTAACCAACCAACGAACCCTAAGCGTATTGTCTTTATCATGCTTTAATAATTCTATAAGTTCTTCTGCGTATCGTAATGCGTCCGAAAAATCCGGTGCTCATGAGAACAGAATGAAATCCACCTTTGATGAGAATTATTAATCTATGAAGATAAAATTTTTCTCGCACGTCACTGTTTCTGAATATAACAGATCTTCCACAACTTTCAATTTTTTCCGGATATTTATTATACTCCATGAGTGTTAGGCAAATATTTTCAGCTTTTTGATATGTGAGCAATGCATCAGGCATTTGTTGTGTAATATCATAAATCAGAGCAATTCTGATAAGTATTTCGACAGACAGTTGTAAGTCTATGTCTTTTACGGCTTCAAATGCAGTAAGACACATAGGAAGTGCTTGGTCATAGTCTTGAAGATAAAATAATGCCGTAGCTTTAGAATAAAAAGCTCGCCATTTTCCAATCTCATGATGATTTTTTTCAAATGCAAAATATGATTTTTCTGCAAAATGAATAGATTCTTCAAGGTTTTCATCCAATAAATCTTGAGCATAATAAAAATACAATGCTCCTGTTGCTCTTAATGTTTCCGGGCTATGTTTTAACTTTTGTAAATGTGCAATTGCTTCTTCATAGAGTTGCTGTTTATTATCGGAACATAATCCGGCACGGCAGCACATAATACGATAATGTAAAAGCCATTGTTTGCTATTTACAGAAGAAAATGTTTTGAAAATTTGACGAAATTCTTGCTCTTCATGAACAACCAGAGCATTGAGAATGGAATGTTCATATAAAGCCAATATTTCATCTTCTTGCTTTTTAGTCATCATACAATTACATGATTAATGGTGAGAACTTGGTCATAGATAAGGTTTACTTGATAGGAGGTTGAAGGATTCGTCTGAACAACAAAATAACACGTTTGAGGACTTGCAGAAAGCGATATCGTAAAATCCGCATTTCCCGCATTATTGCTTGTTTGGGTTTCCAAAAGAGTAATATATGTATTGTCGGTGTAGCGAATGACATCAATATTCGGCTGTGGAATCATAACATTACTCTCAATGTTGGTCATAAAAAAGCGTAAGTTCGCATTCGTACTTTTCCATGTAGTCGCGGGTATGTTTATTGCAATCTCTTGGTCGTTCGTGATATTCACCGCAGCCGGTAATGAAGCATAGCAGCATCCATAACCGGCAATCACCCGATACACACCGGCATCAAGTGTGATGCATGCCTCGCCAAGTTCATTCGTCTCGACGATAAAGTTGACCGATAGTTCATTGATAAAGCGTACTTGTGCTTGAGCGGGCTGCCCATTGACCGTTACATTCACTGTTACTTGTACCACTGAAGTTCTCCCTCAAATATTGTGTGAAAAGTTCAATAGCGAAAATATGGAAGAAAAAGTCACATCCATTACTACCTTAATACTACTTTTTTGGTCAAATTGCCGTTTATTTGCACTTTTTTGCAGAAAACTTCGGAGAAATGAGCAACAAAGGTACAGAGGATTACCGCGCAAAGATGTTTAACTTTATGATAAACGGATATTGAATAGTACAATGGCAAAGCATTCAGAACTGATATAATTCTCGACTCATACTAGCAACCGATGGTTATTCGCATAGTGAGAAACAAACGGATATGATGGCATCCGAAATCACAAAGATGACTTACCGTCACATAGAAAGACACCCAACAAAAGCCAAATTCACATCATACACACTCAAAAGATTTGTGTTCTATCTATATAGAGAATTTTGTTATATCCACATAAAAGTACAAAAAAAAACTCTCCGAAGAGAGAAATACTACAATGAACAATTCTGAAGTTTTATATATTGCCAATCCTTAGGCATCAAGAGAATGCCAACACTCACTCTAATTCAAGTATATAATCAAGTGTACTTTACATTAATGCACATTATTCAACGCGTTCATCAGCACTGATTGCACGTTCATGAGCATGTGTGTCGCGTGTGTTTTTCTGAACAGCAACAGCACCAAATAAAGCAAGTATAAAAGCAAAAGCATAAAATCCTTTTTCGCTCGGCAACATACTCGCATTCCATAGACCTACTGTTAAAAGTACTATTGATAAAATCGTAGAAAACCAACTGATACCATAATAAATATCCGTGACGGGTACATTTTCTAATTTGTCGCGGACACTCTTTTGTACCGATATGACAGCAAAAAGTCCATACATCAAGATTGTAAAGTAATATCCTTTTTCACTGAGTAACATTTCTGCTCGCGATAGACCGACGAGATAACCAATCATACCAATACCGAGAGCTACCCATGAGGCAGCGATAAACGCAGCTGATGGTTTTTGAGAAACTACTTGTGCCATAATCATATCCTTGTAAAAGTAAATAAAGTGCAAATATACTGCATGACCGTAAATCTAACGCAACATTTGAGCATAGCCATAGAGCAAAACGCTTTAACGAAAATTATATAGACTCAGAGAATCTAATCACTATAACGAAGTGATACACCATTTCACTCGCTGCAACATTCTTCAATCAATACTATCCGTCATCTTTGCTAAAAGCGTAATTTGCCCCAAGTGATAGTAAGCATGTTCAATCATGGCTTCAATATTTCTTTGAAATGTGCCATATTCTTCCTTAAAAAACATAGACTGTAATTGTTCATCACTGAACAGAGAAACACTATTGACAAAATACTCTGCATCACGAAAAAATTCTTGTCGCAGAGCCATCCAAGAGTCTTCCGATTGCGGTAATGTACCGGAAAAACTGAATTTATCGGATATATCAAGAACTCCCGATTGAAAAAAGCGCAATAATCCCGCAATATAATAGTGCATATGTAGGGTTAGTGCTGCTATTGAATTACGACCATTGACAGAATGACATGCCTGCGTCCATGATATGCGAGATAATTGATCATAATAATTTGTATTGGCAATCCACAAACCATCAAGAAAGACTTCCCGACAACGTTGTGCCAGACTTTGTGCTTGTGTCATAGTATATTCTAGAAATAATTCGTCAAAAAAAAAGCGAATACTGTACATAATATTCGCTTTATCTTTATTATTAACACTTACAAAGGTATATTTCCATGTTTTTTCCAAGGATTTGTATCTTGTTTCGTTTGGAGCAATGTCAAAGCTCTGATTAAACGCTTACGTGTTTCATTTGGAACAATCACATCATCAACATAACCGCGCTCGGCAGCTTCATAAGGATTGGCAAATTGTTCATTATAGTCAGCTTCGAGTGCAGCAGCCCGCGCAGCTTTATCATCTGACTGAGCAATTTCTTTATGGAATAAAATTTCCACAGCACCTTTTGCACCCATAACCGCAATTTCGGCAGTAACCCACGCTACATTATAATCACCGCGAATATGCTTAGAATTCATCACATCATAAGCACCGCCATACGCTTTTCTCGTAATAACGGTGACTTTAGGTACTGTTGCTTCACAAAAGGCATATAATAATTTTGCACCACTGCGAATAATTCCGCGCCATTCTTGGTCGGTTCCCGGCAAAAATCCCGGAACATCCTCAAACACCACAAGAGGAATATTAAAAGCATCACAAAAACGAACAAATCGCGCACCTTTTATACTGCTATTAATATCCAAAACGCCAGCCATTGATGCAGGCTGATTTGCCACAATTCCCACCGGCATTCCATTAAGTGTGGAAAAACCCACCACAATATTGGTAGCATAATCAGCATGTACTTCAAAAAAATCACGCTCATCCACCACTTCCATAATCACATCTTTAATATCATAGGGTTGATTTGGATTAGCAGGAATAATCGAATCTAAACGAGTACACAAACGATCGGGTTTATCCGCAGTCGGTATTTTCGGTAAAGGTGATTTATTACTTGATGGTAAAAATTCAACCAGACGACGAACCATCTGTAAACATTCCACTTCATTTTCTGCTGAAAAATGTGATACACCGGATTTTGATGAATGTGTATCGGCACCACCAAGTTCTTCAAATGTCACTTCTTCATGCGTCACAGTTTTCACAACATTAGGACCTGTCACAAACATATATGAAGAATTTTTTACCATAAATACAAAATCGGTAATTGCCGGTGAATAGACAGCACCGCCTGCACAAGGACCTAAAATAACGGAAATTTGAGGAATAACACCGCTTGCCATTGTATTACGTAAAAATATATCAGCATAACCGCCAAGCGATACCACGCCTTCTTGAATACGTGCGCCGCCCGAATCGTTTAATCCAATCACAGGAGCACCTATTTTCATAGCTAAATCCATGATTTTACATATTTTTTCGGCATGAACTTCTGATAAAGAGCCACCAAAGACCGTAAAATCTTGTGAAAACACACAGACAATTTTTCCATTAATTGTACCAGTGCCGGTGACAACACCATCACCGAGAGGACGATTTTTATCTAAACCGAATTTATTGGAACGATGACGCGCAAACATATCCAATTCTTCAAAGCTACCTTCATCGAGCAATAAATCCAAGCGCTCACGCGCTGTTAATTTTCCTTTCTTATGTTGATCTGCAATGCGCTTTTCGCCACCGCCGAGCATTGCTTCTTTGCGGAGTTGTTCTAATTTTTCAAGACGATTACTCATAAATATATTAATGTGTGAAACATAAAAATAGCATTGATACTGTATTATTTATATAAAAGATATTTTTCTCGCATTGTACGATATTCTTCAAGACCCGACACCGATAATTGTTTTACCATTGCATGATCACCGTTAAGAAGTACTTCGGCTAATTTCTTATTTCCCAATACCTTGATAAACATCTCTTTATTATTATTTTGCACAGTGTTTTTATCAAATAATAAAGGATAGACAGATACAAGCGTCTTGCATAGCTCCAAACCGAGCGAAAAATACGGTACGGATTGTGACGGAGGGCAATGGAATAATATTCCATAACACCGTTTTTTTGCAAATTTTCCGAATTGCGGATAAAATGCAGAACTTATAGCAATAATCGAATCATTTTTTTTCAGAGATAATGCACCCAATAATGTATCGGCGGATATATCAGGCATACCGCACCAACGAAATGGCATTGGAGTACCAATACCAATTGAAACAATACTTAATTCTCCCAATACACCCGTGATGGCTGCACTGCGAATTGTTTCCGGTGAAATAATATTGGGTGAAGTTGGGATAAATGGTAAACCAGTTTTCTCCCAATGCATTGTTCTGTTCCATCGCTTCATTTTTACGACAGTTAAAGAACAACGACGACTTTTTCCTTCTATATTTTTTCCTAACCATCCTTCATTATTTGCCATTTGCGCCAATTCGCCTATTGTACATCCATGGATATAGGGAACGGGTAAAGCACACACAAATGATAATGTTTCGGGAATATTTCCATCAATAAGCACACCCCCAAGCGGATTAGGTCTATCAAGAACATAAATTGGTTTTCCATATTCTGCACAGGCATCCATTACTTGTAATAATGTGCTGATAAATGTATAAGAACGAATCCCAATATCTTGAATATCGGCAACAATAACATCACATTGCGAAAGCATCGCCTGTGTGGGACGACGATTTTTTCCATAAAGCGAATAAGCAGGAATATTCCACAAGCTGTCATCAGGCACATATTCTCCTGCCGGAACACCCGCATAATAGCCATGCTCAGGAGTAAGAAGTACTGATAGTGTACAATTTTTTGATCGGAGAAAGGCTTCCGGCGTTGGTACTAATGAACTTGTTCTACAGGCAGAATTTGTAAGTAATCCTATTTTTTTATCGCGCAAAATTTCAAAATTCGTTTCCACCAAATTATCAATACCCAACTTCATGGGTTGAGCTACAAGAGAAATAGATGAAATTGACAATAGTAATACTATGAAAAACAATGTCATTACTTTGCTTCTATTGTCCATTATTATGAAAATACTCACTGTTTTAATCCCGCATAATCAGCACAGGTTTTGAAATAGCTCCATTCGGATAATTAATACGAATAAAATATAAACCCTCAATCCAATCGCGTGTATCAATTCTTATAGTATCAGATTCAGATATGGAATTATTGTTCCATGGGAATACAGTACCTTGCTGATTGATAATAGACAAACCGTTATACTGTGGATTATGTATTTTTATTGTAATAAAACCATTGGCAGGAATGGGTGAAATACTCATATCGTCATCAGTAGGGCTATTTTCCGCAATCGAGGTAATATCCACAATACTTTGCACTCGTACCAATGTGCGTGTTGTAGGACCTTGATTGATGGTTATTCTGTCAATATCTGCCGGTAAATGTGTGATTGTAAACACTTCTTCATTCTTATTGACTGTTACCATTGTATAGAGTGTGGGCTGTCCATTTTTTCGCACAAATCCTATTTCTATCGGCATATTCGTATATGTGCCATATTCTGCGTTTTGTACTTGTGAGATAGTTATTTCTTTTGTTGAATCATCCGTGTTTTTATGAATAACTTTGATTTCAGGAATTCCTTTTTGATAAATCCATTGGCGGAAAAAATCAGTCATTGATTTTCCTGTCACTTCCTCAATAATCCTTTGCAGTGAGTCTGTAGAAGCATTTCTGTATGAATATGTTTGCAAATAACGACGCATTGTTTTATAGAAATTTTCTGTGCCTATGGCATAGCGTAACATCCCCAAGACAACCGCACCTTTTTGATAAATAGTTTCAGGATAATTAGATGATGGAGCTGTACGTGAATAATCATAGAGTGGCAATGCTTTTTCATTTTTTAATATTGTATTGATATAGGTCAAAGACTTAGTGTGCTGATTAGTGATAAATCCTTTATCAAACCCAAATAATTCTTCATACCATGCAGATTCACAATAGGTGGCAAATGATTCATTTAACCATGCATGACGAAAATCAATCGGCGACACCAAATCACCAAACCATTGATGAGCCAATTCATGCGCTGCCACAGGATTAACGGTATCTTTACTTTGGGCTAATGAAGTATTATATGCAATCATGGTTTGATGTTCCATAGCACCTTTTTGTGTAAGGCAATATCCAATTTTTTCAAAAGGATATTCACCGAATAATCGCGAATATGTTGCCGCCATGCGTGGCAATAAACGAAACGATGTTCTTACAGCGGATGTATCGCGTCGGCGTGCAAAAACCATCATCGGCAATGTATCGTCACCAAATTCCATTATCATATACGGTGCAGCGGAAAATGTCAATAAATACGTTGCACAGGGATAATTATGAGTCCATTCATATTGAGACAGACTGTCATCTATATCTCTTTTTTTCATCAAACCATTTGATGCAACAGCAATGCCTTTTTTTACCAAAAATGTCCCCTTATATGTCGCTTTATCAGAAGGGTGATCATAACATGGCATCCAGTGTTGCGTTGTCGTAACATAATTTGCTTGAAAACCAACACCAAGCGCATAGACAGTGCTGTCACTTGAAGAAACACCGCCCCATGAACCTGAGCCATATTCATCTGTCATTATACCTTTATACCACACGGTATAAATTGTTGTATCACCGACTTTGGCATTATCCGGAGCGGCAACAGTATAATGAAATGTCGCTTCATTTTCTTTTCCTTGTACTTTCGATTCTATTTTTATTCCATTACTTTGCACAGAATCAATGGTCAAACTCCGTAAATGAAACATAAAAACTTTCTTTTCCGGATTTTCTTTCCAAACTACATATATGCGACATATACCGTTTGTTTGTCTTGATGGCGGCGATTGACGCAAATCAAGCATCACATCATAATGCAATACATCAAAAGGTTGTACATTATATGCCAAAGGGTCAGGTGGTGGTTGCTGCCCGAATACAATGACAATATTGCATAATGTTGCAACAATTACGAAAAAAGCTTTTTGACATAGTTGCATTATTTTCATAGTTATTTCTCCTCCATTGTCGGGATAGTATGAACAATATGTTCAATTAAATGTGCTAATATCGGTTCGGTCTTATTTGCTGTGGCAATAATCTCTTCTACGGAAACAGGTTGCAAAGTGTCGGGAAAACATTCATCAGTGACAATAGAAAATGCAAGCACTTTCATACCGCAATGAACAGCAACTATGGTTTCAGGTACCGTGCTCATTCCCACAACATCAGCACCTATCAAGCGTAAAAAACGATATTCTGCTTTTGTTTCTAAATTAGGTCCGGGAACCGACACATATACACCGCGATGTATGGGAATCTGGTGTTCCAATGCTGTTTTTTCTGAAAGTGCAATAAGTTCCCGAGAATATGGTTCAATCATATCAGGAAAACGCGGTCCGAGCCGATTATCATTTTTACCGCGTAAAGGATTTTCGTATTGTAAATTAATATGATCATCAATGATAACAATATCACCTTTTCTATAATCAGGATTTAATCCGCCCGTAGCATTACACATAATCAATATTTTTGCACCCAAAGCATTCATGACCCGAACAGGAAAGGTAATTTCCTTCATCGAATATCCCTCATAATAATGGAAGCGTCCTTGCATAGCTACAACATTTTTTCCATGCATCGTACCAAAAAGTAATCTTCCTTCATGTGTTTCGACCGTCGGTATGACAAAATGGGGAATTTCTTTGTAGGGTATAATGGCATCACATTGAATATTATCCGCCAAGCGAGATAATCCCGTCCCCATAATTATTGCAATATCAGGAATTAATGAAGTATGCTGCCTAATACTATGTATTGATTCCTCAATATGTTCGCGTGTATGATGTGACATTGTTCTTTCTCATGAATAAATATTTTTTTAGCCGACCACTTCTAATTTAGCATATTCGAGAAGTAATTTTTTGACACCGACCGACGCAAAAGAGACTGTTGCCTGCCTATCTTTACCGCTACCTGCCAACCCTCGTACTGTACCATAGCCAAAAGTTGGATGTTTTACTTTTGCCCCAACTTTTAAAGGTTTTTGTTCATGCGGTATTTGAGAATGATATTCTTGTTGTGGAATATCATCAAAGACAGGCATAGATTTCTGCGGTTGATGGGCTGATATTCCACGCGACGACGCAATATATTTCGGAGCCGGATTGATATTTTTGCTTAAATCTGTTGCTGTAGAAAATGCTACTTTTTTAAATGAACGATGAGTCCCGGATGTATTTTCTAATAAATTTTCGGGTATTTCGCCTAAAAACCGTGAAGGTAATGAATATTCTAACTGCCCAAATTTATATCGGCGCGCGGCATAGCTTATATAGAGTTTTTTTTCTGCTCGAGTTATGCCAACATACAGCAAACGGCGCTCTTCCTCTTCCTCCTCACGAAACCGCATCGGCGCAGTAACACGGCGCGAAATGCAACGTTACGTCGACGGCCCCTCGGCCCTTCTCCCCACCTCTTCGCAGCCACCCTCTGCTCGTGGCTCT
>JAFLBY010000131.1 GCA_017302855.1 Candidatus Kapaibacterium sp. | reverse complement strand
AATTGCAGCATTTCTTTAGTGTCGGATTTGTACGATTCCACCCAAGCTGCTCCTCCATCGGCAAAATTACGTTCAAGTTCTTCCGGCAATGGTGTGCCGTCCGGAGCTAATCCAAGGCAATAATCGTTGTACAGGGCATCTGCGTCCGGTTCTTTTTTGTCTTTACCCGTCAGGAAGTCAGCACATGCTTTGGCAGCATTGCCCATACGGAAGTAGATCTGTCCGCGCAATGAATATACCCCCATATATTGAGGATTGACCTGCACAAGCTTTTCGGCATCGGCAAGTGCTTTGTCGGTTTCATCATTCATCGCATAAAGGTTCGCCCTCATGTATAATGCCTGATCATATTTCGGTTTTAAAGCCAGAGTACGCTCCACATCTGCCATAGTCTTATCAAATTCTTTTTTGCCATAATAGATATTAGCACGATTAAAACGCGCAATCGCCGAGGTGTCCGCTAAGCGTATGGCTTTACCATAATAAAGTTCGGCACTGTCGAGCTGACCATTTTTGTGATGACCGAAGGCAATGGAAAGATAACCATCAACCGATTGCTGCGCAGAGGCAGTTAAGCAAATGCTTGCCAATAAGATAACAACGGTTTTTACCATAAAAATTTAAGGTGAGTGAGTAAAAAAATTTTACAAAGATACGAAGGAAGAAATGGAGAAATAGATGAAAATTTGAATATATTGAAATATGTTCATATATTTGTGCGTCAATTTGATACAAAATCACAGAAAGAACAGACATGACAACAGCAACAGTTCCATTGATACGAGAGGCGCAACGCTTGGAAAAGGCAGCCGAGATACTCAAAACGATAGCTCATCCCGTGCGCTTGGAAGTGCTGAATATGCTGGAAACTTACAGGGAACTTTCGGTTTCGGATATTCAAGAAAAACTTTCCATCACAATTGAGCAATCCATGCTTTCGCATCATTTAATCAAAATGAAGGACAAAGGCATACTTACTTCACAGAAAAACGGTGTCAGCGTGGTTTATAGATTAGCAGAGCCGAATATCACGAAGATATTTGTGTGTATGGAAAGTTGCAGCATATTTTAATATTCACAAAACAATGATGTATATTCTTGCCATATTCATGGGATTTTTATTAGGGATGCTCGGTGGGGGCGGTTCCATTCTTACCGTACCTATTCTTGTCTATGTCGGTAATATACCTGCTCAAAATGCTACCGGTTATTCACTTTTTATTGTCGGTGTGACGGCTTTGATCGGCAGTATTATTAATATGCGAAAATCTTTGGTACGCACTCGCGAAGGGCTTGTTTTTGCTGTGCCTGCATTGCTGACCATGTATGCTATGCGAGCCGGTATTTTACCGATGATACCCGAAACTGTGATACTGCCATTGGTAACAGTCGAAAAAGCAACTCTTATTATGATTGTTTTTTCAATAGTTATGATGATTGCAGGTTTACGAATGTTGCGGCAACAAATACAGCAGCACACACCAAGTAACCTCAACTATATTCATATTATTATCAGCGGTGCTATTGTTGGGATTGTCACAGGTTTTGTGGGAGCGGGCGGTGGATTTTTAATTGTACCGGCATTGGTACTTCTTCTTCGTTTGCCCATACGGGAAGCAACAGCAACATCATTATTTGTTATCACACTTAACTCTATGGTAGGTTTTTCAGGCGATATAATCTCCGGCGCAAACTTCGATTGGAATATTATGGGAATATTTACTGCTGTTTCAATTATTGGAATGATTATCGGAATAAAGATAGCAACAATAATCAATCCGCAAAAAATAAAAACAATATTTGCTTGGTTTATTATGGTAATGAGTGTTTTTATCCTTACAAAAGAACTATTTTTTCATTCATAAATTATTTAACTTTAGGAGTTTTATTATGAAAGTAGAACAAATCTACACCAACTGTCTTGCAGAAGCTGCATATTTTATCGAAAGTAAAGGCGAAGTGGCAATTATTGATCCATTACGCGAAACAGAGCCATATCTTGAAATGGCAGCAAAGCATAATGCAACAATTACATATGTATTTGAAACTCATTTTCATGCGGATTTTGTGTCAGGACATATAGATCTTGCAAAAAAATCGGGAGCTGATATTGTTTTTGGACCAAATGCTTCTCCTAATTTCGATGCACTTATCGCTGTTGATAATCAAGAATTTCGTGTCGGAGATGTGACAATCATCGCCTTGCATACACCCGGACATACAATGGAAAGCACAACATATCTTCTTCGTGATGAGTCGGGTAAAGATTATGCAATTTTCACAGGTGATACTTTATTTATCGGTGATGTCGGCAGACCGGATTTGGCTGTAAAATCAGATCTTACACAAGCAGATTTGGCAGGACATTTATTTGATTCGCTGCATACGAAAATAATGCCTTTGGCGGATGATGTCATTGTTTATCCTGCGCATGGCGCCGGTTCTGCTTGCGGTAAAAATATGAGTAAAGAAACATTCGCTACTTTAGGTCATCAAAAAGAGTATAATTATGCTCTTAAAATTAATGATAAAGAACAATTTATTAAAGAAGTAACACATGGATTGGTAGCACCCCCGCAATATTTCCCTAAAAATGTCATGATGAATAAAAATGGCTATGACAGCATTGATAGTGTTGTCGAACGCGGCATACAAAAATTAACTCCCGATGAATTTGAAAAAGCCGCAGAACATGCATTAATTCTTGATGTTCGTCATCAAAAAGACTTTATCGAAAGCCATATTCCTCAATCAATGTTTATCGGTTTAGACGGTCAATTTGCCGTGTGGGTCGGCACATTAATTGAAGATATTCAACAACCTATTATTCTTGTTGCTCCCGCAGGACGTGAACGCGAAGCCGTTATTCGTTTAGCTCGTGTCGGATATGATAATGTGCAGGGTTATCTTGACGGTGGGCTTATGGCATGGAAACAAGCAGGAAAATCAACAGATATGTTGGAATCAATAAGTGCACAGGAATTTGGCAATCGTTTGAACAATGATACCATTTTCACCGTAGATGTACGCAAACAAAGTGAATATATGAGCGAGCATGTTATTGATGTCCAAAATTCACCCTTAGATTTTATCAATAAAGAATTTATAGATATACCGGAAAATCAACCTGCTTATATTCATTGCGCGGGCGGTTATCGTTCTGTTATAGCCGCTTCTATACTCAAAAGAAAAGGCATACATAACCTTATTGATGTTGCGGGTGGTTATGCAGCAATAAAAGCAAGTGGCAGTGTTAATGTCACAGAGTATGTTTGTCCAACAACAATGCTGTAAATAAGAGGAAATCATGATAGAATTATTATCGCAACCGTGGCCATGGTATGTTGCCGGAACTATTGCCGGACTTATGGTGCCGCTGTTATTGATATTGGGAAATAAAAAATTCGGCATTTCATCCTCATTGCGTCACACCTGTGCGGCAGTGATACCGGCGAATATTAGATTCTTTCGCTATGAATGGAAAAAAGAACAATGGAATTTATTTTTTGTTGTCGGGATATTTGTCGGTGGATTCATTGCAGGTACTGTTTTGCATAATTCGGAACCACCGATAGTTGCCGAAAATCTCCGGTCACAATTATCTCTTTGGGGTATTAATGATTTTACGGGATTATTACCGAGCAATATATTTTCTTTTGAAGCATTATTTTCAGTAAAAGGTATCGTGTTTATGATTGTAGGCGGATTTTTAGTCGGTTTTGGCACTCGTTATGCCGGCGGTTGCACATCGGGACATACTATTATGGGATTGTCTAATTTCCAAGTACCATCGCTTATTGCAACTATATTTTTTATGATAGGCGGATTTTTTTCTGCGCATTTTATTGTTCCATTTATTTTACAAAATCTATAGAGGTCAATGACAATGCAAAACACTCATCATGAAACACTCGAAGAAAATCAAGCGCGCCATTTGGATTCAGTGTGCACTAATGAATCGGAACTTGACCATCCATGGTGGCATAATTTTAAATATTTGATTGTTGGCATACTCTTCGGTATTACTCTTGTCAAATCAGAAATCATAAGCTGGTTCCGTATTCAAGAAATGTTTCACCTTGCATCATTCCATATGTATGGTGTGATAGGAACAGCAGTGGTCATAGGTAGTATTGGCGTATTTATCGTAAAAAAATTACGTCTCAAAAGTATGTACGGTGAAGATATCCATATTGATAGTAAAACATTTAATAAAGGTCAAATAATCGGTGCATCGTTATTTGGTATAGGTTGGGCAATGACAGGTGCATGCCCGGGACCACTGTATGCACAAATTGGAAGCGGCTTTTTTGCAATATCCGTGACATTATTGAGCGCGCTCGCAGGCACATGGGTCTATGGCGCATTACGGGAAAAATTACCACATTAATTTTTTAATAAGGAGAAAACACTATGTTTAATTTACTCAGCGGTCTTTTTGGACCAAAAACAGATTTTAAAGATTTAGTAAACAAAGGTGCAATCATTATTGATGTACGCACTAAAAGTGAATTTAGTTCCGGTCATATACCGCAATCCATAAATATTCCTGTGGATCAAATCCAAAGTAATATCAAAAAGATTGCTGCTTATAAAAAACCAATTATTACTTGTTGTGCTTCAGGCATGAGAAGCAGTGCAGCCGCTTCGGCATTAACTAAAGCGGGTATTGAAGCATACAATGGCGGACCGTGGAGTTCTTTGCAGCAAGCAATTCGCTAATAAAGTAACATTAATACTCATATCTTATAGGGCATATCATCGTGATTATGCCCTTTTTTTATTCTTCGCATTGTGGAGTTATCACAATAGGCAGGTAATGTTGCTCGTTCATTGCCAAAAAGCAATAATATGACAATACGCAGCATCATTCTACTTTCTTTGTTCATTATCGGATGTTCTTCTGTGCCGAAACCCCATAGCTACACTTCGAATCCCTCTTTACGTACTATCATGGAAATAGATAGCCGTGATACTCTCTTTCGCGGAACACCCATTGATGATGATGGTCGTTTTATAAATCTTGAAATACCTTTTGAACCTGATTTCGGCGATTTGCTGAAATGGCAATTATCTTCCAATCCTCAAAAAGAAGAAAAAAAATCAGATATATGGCGACCGTATATTTTTACGTCCACGGATTTTCTTCACGATTCCCGTGATTGTATTGTATGGTTAGGGCATGCCTGCTTTTTTATTCGCTTATCCGGTGTGACGATTCTTACCGATCCCGTTTTTGGTGACATACTCTTTACCACTCGCACATCTCCTTTTCCATTTTCTCCCGATATTCTTCGCAATATTGATTATGTATTTCTTAGTCATGATCATCGTGATCATTGCGATAAAGAAAGCTTACAATTACTCATACGCAATAATCCACAGGCAAAGATTATTGCAGGACTTGGTATGAATGACTTGATTGATGATTGGTTGGAAGATACTCCTCATCATCAAGCAGAATATGCCGGATGGTATCAACAATTCACCACCGATACTACAAAAATCAAGATATATTTTATGCCGTCGCGCCATTGGTCAAAACGTGGTTTGTTCGATACCAATAGTCGTTTATGGGGTGGATTAACGATTGTCTCGGATGCAACAACCATCTATATAAGTGGTGATACCGGCTACGGAAATCACTTTCGCGATGCAGGCAAACTCTTTCCTTCGATTGATTATGCCATTATGGGGGTGGGGGCATATTCGCCACGATGGTTTATGGCGGCGAATCATATCTCACCCGAACAAGCAATACAAGGTTTTCATGACATGAAAGCCAAACATTTTATCCCTATGCACTATGGAACTTTTGACTTATCCGATGAACCCATCAGCGAGCCTATGCGATTGTTGCGACAAATGGAAGAGCAATCTGTTATTCATGGTACATTACATATTCCGGGCATAGGCGAACCGATTATACTACCGTAATTGTCTATTTTTGCCGACAAAATCATTGATAAATGTAACATCATGTGCATTTTCAAGTTTTACCCATATTTTGAGAGATATTCTCCATTATGAAACACTATGTCTTTACTTTTCTATGTTGCATAACATTTATGAATTGTTCATCATCATCAGTCTTAGAGCAAAAATCCACACGTGCATTACGAGAAACTCTCGCACAACAAACCGCAGAGGATGTTTCCCATACCGTTCTTGTTACAATGCAAGGTTTTGGTGATGAACAGAAGAAAGAAGTGTCATTATGCGGGGTAAGCATTATTGTTGCTACTCCATCAGTGGTTACGATGATTGGCACGCGCGAGGAACTTGAATGTGTTGCCAAAAAACCATTTGTTAAAAGTCTTGAATTATCGCAAAATAAAAAAACTCAATAAATTTTCATTATGAAAGGAATAGTATGAAGAAATTTCTTCTTCTCTTAGCACTCTGTGCTTCAACAACATTCGCTTCTGCAGCCAATGTTTCTCCTGTTGCTACTAAATGCAATGCTCGCACAGCAATGGTATTAACCCCGATTGTGGAATATCAAGGAAAAAATGTTGCCGATTATATTTTAGCAACACAAAAAATACAGTTTCCTTTTATGGCATTGAATAATACGGTATATGTACAGTTATTAATTCAGCATCGCGGGACCATGCCTGAGCTGTTCGGCGGTGAGATTATTACTCAAACATCATCTGTGGCGGCAGTACGCATTCCGCTTAATTCATTGCAACAATTTTTACAACAAGAAACGGTTATTGCCGCAGAGCTTTCGCAACGTTTCAAAAAATCAATGGATGAAAGCCGGAAAGAAATTGGTGCCGACCGCGTTCATAACGGACAAGGGGTTGCTAAATTAACCGGTAAAGGTGTTATTGTCGGTGTTTATGATACAGGTATTGACACAAAACATCCCGATTTTTCTACCGAATCAGGTTCACGTATTCTCTATCTTTGGGATATGGCTAATGATGGTAAATCACCTGCAAAATATCCTTGGGGAACAGAATATACCAAAGCAGATATTGACCAGGGTGCTTCCCAAGAAAAAGATTTTGACGGGCATGGCACTCATGTCGCGGGCACTGCGGCAGGCAATGGGCGCGGTAAAGCCGAAATGAAAGGTATTGCACCCGAAGCTGATATTATTGTGGTTAAAGGCGTACGTGAGGATAATGAATCCAGTTTCGATGATGCCGATATTATTGCAGGATGTGCATATATTTTTGAAAAAGCACAAGAATTAGGCAAACCTGCCGTTATTAATTTAAGTCTTGGATCTGTTCTTGGTCCTCATGATGGCACTTCCGCATTAGAAATTGCTCTGTCCGAATTAGTGCAACCCGGAAAATTGATTATTGCTGCTGCCGGTAATGAAGGAACTCTTCCTATTCATGCCGGAACATCATATCAAGCCGGTGAAAATATCGGCACATATATATCACCGATAAATGTGTGTGATCTTTTTGAAAATTTCTGTCCTGATATTCCGAATATTTTCGTGACAGCTGCGGATATTTGGTTCAAAGGCGGCTCGATAGACTCTATGTATATTGAAGCATATTCATCCACTTCTTTCAGCATGGTGGGCAGATTAGGAATGGCTGTCGGTGATGCTGTTGATAATGTAGAATTAAATGCAAATAATAAAGTTATCGGCTATATTTCAGTGACAACAATCAATAACTCCAACAATGGCGATGATAACTCATTTATTCGTATTTCCAATAATGGCAATGAAGATGTTATTATTGATGATTATGTGTGGGCATATCGCTTTACAACAAAATCAGCAGGACAAATTGATATGTGGGCAGGTATTCCCGTGCCTCAAGATTTGCCGGCAACTTTTCGCGTATTCACGGGTAATACCGATATGACTATCGGCTCACCCGCAAGTGCAAAAAAACTCATCAGCGTTGGTTCTTATGTCACAAAAAATGAATGGGATAGTAAAAGTGGAAAACAAAGTGGCAACAATCTTTCTTTAGGCGTTATTTCTACATTCAGCAGCAAAGGTCCAACACGCGACGGACGCATTGCGCCTTTACTCACAGCACCCGGTGAAGTAATTTTTGCAGCGGCTTCATCCGATATGGAGCAAGATAGTAAATTAAATCGTATATCACCTGATGGTATGTATTATGGTATTGAGGGAACAAGTATGGCAACACCGCATGTTGCGGGTACAGTAGCATTGATGTTGCAAGCTCGACCAACATTAACATTTGAACAAGTATCCGATATTATCAAAGAATGGTCACGCAAAGATGCACGCACAGGAGAAAATTTACCGAATAATACATGGGGTTATGGGAAAATTGATGCCTATTTTTATGCTTTACAATCAACCCTTACTTCTGTGAATGAAGAAAATTATACGAATAATAATTCTGTGAATATATATCCCAATCCTGCTTATGATAATGTAACTATATCCGTTGCGGATGGTATTACTATTCACAATGTGATGGTGACGGATATTGCCGGAAATACTATTATGCAAAAAGCAAATACTTCATCATCTGCGACATTGTCGTCTGCTTCATTATCTAATGGTGTGTATGGTGTGCATATTCTTACTTCTGCGGGACTTTATCACAAAGTACTGACAATTGTAAAATAAATCTATTCTTTTTTATTGACTTCACTCAAGGTCATTTCGCATTGCGGGATGACCTTTGGTGTATATATTCTTTCGGAAAAAGCAATAAACATTCAACTTCCCGTTTTTTGTTTAGTCAAGTTCATATCTAACATTTGTTCAAAGTATCAAACACATCCCCAAGTCAAAAAAAAACATATATTTAACTGAAGAGGATTTGTGAGAGATTTACTAAATTTACAACTTGATTATTAAAGAAGAAATGGAAATAAATGAGTTAAAAAATTGTAAATTGATTCAGTCTCTTATATCAATTTTACATGATTATATATCAAGACTACAAACGCGAAAAACAGTAAGTTCAACAACTCCAAAAGAAAAGTATGCTTATGATATACTCTTAAGTACAACAAACATAATCGACTGTCTGGAACAATTACACTTTACAATTGAAATGCTATCAGGTTATAGAAAAAGGAAAAATACGAAGATGAACAGACATGATTACATCGTGTTTATGATTGAAAATTTTTATTTGAGAATAGTATCAATACATGACAGAACCTTGCGTTTTACAAATCTAATTTTTGACATTGGACTTCCAGAACGAGAATGTCGTGATGCAACAATTATCAAGAATCACAAAGTAAGAAATACTGAAATTGGGATAATTCTTAAGAATTTGAACAAATTCATTAGCGATTACAAGGAGACTAGAAATAAAATAGCTCATTCTGAGGGGTTTTACGATGAAAGATTAACACCTGTGCAGACTTACTGTTTTTTAATTGAGTCAGATGATTTACACCTCGATAAATTAAAAAGATACGGACACTTTTACAAAGCTGTAACAGATAGGTATATAAAAGAAAAACAGACAAAACTTAAAGATATTGCAGTTCAAATGGAAGAAATAATTGTAGAGTTGCTCGATGCTTCTATTCCAATCGTTGAGTATAATTTGAGTAAACTAAAATAATAAAACGAAGGAAGAATTACTCACAACAAAATTAACATCCAATCTGGTTTCGTTACAAAAAACAGACTGCAACCGTCGCATCGGTCTCCGAAAAAATTTAATCCTGTCCATCCATCAGTTCTGATAATCTTGTGCTGACGGTTTTTGACGCTTTTTGTCCGGAAACAATTTTTGTAGATTAAAGTAAGTGCATGATGGATACTATCGTGTTACCTTGAATTATCTTTTGACCTTTGGATTCTGTCTGTCCATCCATCATTTCTGATAATCTTGTGCCGACGGTTTTGGCACACTTCATTATGCTCATTGCCATTGCGTTTCCGGCTTTATCATCGTCCTCATTCCCTTATATCTTCTGTGGTTGTTATGTGAATATATGGTGTATATTGTAATAATTCTGCGTATATTGCTATAATAGATTGGATATAGTACTTTACTATTCTTGGGTGTGCATACAGCATCTTCAATAATGGTATG
>JAFLBY010000130.1 GCA_017302855.1 Candidatus Kapaibacterium sp. | reverse complement strand
CGGTAGAACAATATCCATTAGTTCGACTTATGCGCAGCGACATGACAGGCGCAAATAGAAATACTATATTGTCAGGGACTGATTACACAGGACCCAAATATAGACAGTATATGAATAGACCTCGCGTATCTTACAATCAACAATACATTGTGTACGAGGGGGATAATGTGTATAACCCTAATTCATACGTTATAAATAGTAGCGATGGCTCACTTGTGGCAACTATTGGCGATTACAACCAATCACAACCAATGATTTCACCAAGTTGGTCACCTGATGGTTCTATTGTGGTTGCCGGCTGGACATCTATGAACAATGGAATTTATAAGGTAACACCAGATTTTTCATCAATGAAACGTGTCGGTCCTGATTTTCCGAATGTGAGCGACCCAAGTGTAAGTCCTGATGGTAATTTCATCGCTTTTATTCGTGATGGGCAGCTATGGACAATGGGTATTGATGGATCAAATCCTACTCAACTGTATGTGAGCGGACGCTATTTCAGAATGCCCGTTTGGTCCCCCGACAGCAAATATATTGCAGCACTCAATTCTGTTGAATTAACCGGAAAAATCACGATATTCGAGCCACAAACGAAACAAATAACTGATCTCACGACAACCGGCGGCAATCATTACTATATCGGTGACAATGAACAATTGTCATGGCAATATTAATTCATGGAATATGTAAGATTATTGTTCTAATAAAAGTCCTTATGGTTTTCTTTGCCTTAAGGACTCAATCGGATTACGTGCCTGTTTTACCATGCATTTCATTTCGGGTATGTGTTACACAGCTATACCCCATATTATGTGGACTTAGTGTTTTCGTTATTCAATCCCGAGAAAGCCGCAAATCCCACAGGGATGACATAATAAGAAAAAAATGTTTTTAATGTGATATTCGATTTTTCTCAGACCTTTAAGGTTCCCCGAAAAACGAACATGAATAAATATCGTGTCTATCATGTAATCTTCATAATCGTGTGCTGACAGTGGAGTTTATCCATAAAAAAAAGCGGTGAAGAAAATACTTGACCGCTTTTTTTGCATTTTACTCATCCATATCATCATCTTGTTGTGGATCATTCGGATCGGGTTCTTTCATCCTATATCCCACACCGCGAATACTGTTTAAGAGCCGCGGCGAGCCGGGTCTTTCAATTTTAGCACGCAATCTTTTTATATAGACATCAATAATATTGGATTCGGTATCGAAATTATGTTTCCACACTTGCTGTGTAATCATACTTCTGCTGACAATGCGCCCTTTATTACGAATTAAATATTCTAGCAAAGCATATTCTTTTGTTGTCAGTTCAATTTCCTTTTCCCAACGATATGCAACATGAGAAACAGTATCGAGTGTTAAATCACCAATCATTAATTGTGTTGATTTCTCTGTGCTGGAACGGCGCAATATGGAGCGTAAGCGTGCTGCCAATTCTTCAAAGTGGAATGGCTTTGTCAAATAATCATCAGCGCCCAAATCAAGCCCTGTAACTCTGTCATTGGTGCCTGCTCTTGCGGTGAGCATAATGACGGGTGTGGATTTTCTTGCCGCCCTAATTTCGCTTAACACAGCAAAGCCATCTTTTTTTGGTAACATGACATCCAAAACGATGGCATCGAAATGATTGGCAACCGCCATATCAATACCCATTTGCCCATCGGCTGCAAGTTCGACGATGTAGCGCTCTTCTTCCAGACCCCTTTTAATAAAACTTGCTACTTTTCTTTCATCTTCGATAACAAGAATACGCATTATGTATCTCCGAATTATGTGAATTATTTATTTCTTTTTAACAAAAACTCTGTAAACTTCTTTAGTGCCATTGGCTAATTCAATGCTAAAATAATACACTCCATTGACGGCTAAGCCACGCTGTGTAGTGCCGTCCCAAGAATCGCTGTATGCAATATTGGGCAAACGACGCTGATTTGTCACCGGTTCGGCTACTAAACGGTGCGCTTGGTCATAAATACGAACGGTCACATTGGTTTCCTCCGGCACGGAATATATGACCTCGGCAATTTCCGAAGGAGGTGCAAATGGATTTGGTGCTACCATTTTTATATATTTTACAACAATATTGGTGAGGAGTGTATCTATTCTACCGACTCCCGATGCGCAGCAAATTCGCAATATTACCGACGAATCCACGGCATTGGTCGGCAAATGCCAATCATAACTTTGTGCTGTTATGGGTATCCTGTCTAATGCTATAAATGTTTTGCCTTGATCAATCGAATATGCAAAAATAAATTCATTACATCCTAAATTAAGCGGATTATTCAATGGATTCCATGTGATTGTGCGTTCTGCACTTGCTTTGGCGGGTGGTGGATCAATCGTTACATCTAATGGATGGGGCACAATGCGCAAACGCCTGATGTCTGATGTGTCATATATACCAAAAGTAATGTCTTTCCCAATAATGCGATAATCAATGACGCTGTCTAAGTCGGGTTCGCTGCAACCGAACATCGCCGTCACGGGCACTCCCCAATCAAAGGTATAAAATGCACCATTATATTGTTGCCCCGTTAGAGTAAACCATTCTTCTTTTTTATTGCCGCTGCTGTCGGGATATGCCCATTTTTCATCAATACGGAATTGCAACCATAATGTATCCACGCATGATGCTTGTCCGCTGAAACGTATTGTTCTGCCTGTCACCACCGTGGAATCTTGTGTAGGATAATCAATAGTAATTTTCGATGATGCAAAACGCAAATATGCCGATGAATCAATAATATCGGGACTATTGGCACTTTGTATAATAATGCGCCCTTGTCTGCCGAGTGCCGGCGAGGTTAAGACTAATGATACTTGCCCTGTTGCTGCATTATTGGCAACATTGGCAAATAAGGTATCGCGACGGGATGTCCATTGTGCGGAGTCTGTGTAACGTTGAAAAAATATATTGATAATATCTTGACCACGCAATAGATTTGTCCATGTAATATTGACCGTGTCTCCAAGGCAATATGTTTGGGGTGGAATTTGTTGCTGTTTTTGTGAGGTTAATCGTATGGAACCTTCAAGCAAGGAGCCGAAGCAATATGTTTTGGATAACGTTGTAATAATTATATCATTTTTTCCATCGCCTTCTAAATCCGCCACAGACAAAGCGGTAATTGTTTCATTGGGTAATTCGATAGTGCGTAAAGTGTCGAAAGGCGCACCAAAGCGAAAACGTGCATCGGCATAATTACGCATTCTCAAAATACGGACGGTGGATCTGTCCACGACAAATACTTCTGCTTTTCTGTCATCGCCTCCATCAAAATCATTGACCGCCGCCACCCATCCGTTGATGCGCTGTGAACAAAGAGTGTCGAAGGGAAAAAGAAATGTACCGGGACGATTTATTTTTTCGACGGGAGCGGCTATTCTGTACCGCAAAACGGAAATTTTGTTTGCAGCAAATGCGCCTTCTTTTGAGCTTTGTGTTACTATAACTTCATCGCCGGGATTATTGGGATAATATGGCAATACTTCATTGGCAGATACTCCATCCATATCACCGACCCCGACTGACCAGAAGTGATTTTTCCCACCGACAAATGACGGTGTATTGGGATCATCGGGCAAAGTCAAAGGTTGACCGGAGCTATTCATCAAATGTAAGCGCGATATACCGAATGAAGTATCTCTGCCTATATATTCTTCAGCCATGAGTACATACCATGTTCCACCGCCGCCAGCCGAATTATTGAGCGGCACATAGTAAGGTCGTATAAGAGGTCTGCTGCGTGTGGTGTCCGTAATTAAAGACGAAGCTAAATCCACAGGCGGAATACCTTCACGGTAACTACTTGGTAAAGCCGCGTTGATGGGAAAACTCATCAAGTAAGGGAAATCGCCAAATGTTGATTGTGTAAGAGAATTAGAAACAATATCTTTGATATAGGGTGTCGGATAAACCGGAGGCATCACAACCATTGCATCGAAAGGATTAGTAGTGATAAATCCAACAGATGGTTGATAGAGCGAAATTTCCGGCGCTAAAGTAATGCGGCTTGTGAGTTCATCGCGCGTGTCCGGCAAAGGAAAAATAGTGCCCGGTTGTCCCAGATTAAATTGGGTGAAGCCCCGAAAGTATGGTGCTGATCCGGTAAAATTGGGCAAAATTCTGGGTTTGGTTATATTCACCGTCGCATATACCGTTGTTTGTCCACCGATATTGCGCCCGATGAATGGCTTTACTCCGGCAATATAATTAGAATCAAATTCGGAAAGATCAACGGAAAGTCGCCGTATGATGATGATACTATCGCGCTGTTTATCATAACCCGCAATGTATGAATATGCAACTTTTTCTACGGTATCTTCCGATTCAATTGTTTCCAAAGCCATGACCAATGGCGGCTGCGGCAAAGGACCCACGGGTAAAGCATTGGTAGTATCGAACAATACGCTGATACCTTTGACATATTTGACAAAAGAAGGCAATGGAGTTTCACACAGCAACTCGCCCGTGCCGTCCACAACCACAATGCGATCCTTGACTACAGCCACAATCTCGTTGGGAGCCCATAAAAATTCTGGGACTATCTTTGGATTATTTTTTATATTCCCAATGAGTGGCTGAATATCGCCGGACAGAGCCGTCGTTGACCATTTAAGCTTTAAGGAATCAATCTTTTGCGCTCGTGAGGGTTCTTGCTGCGAATAGGTAGCTTGCGGGTTTCCCTTAGGGTACATCCACGAAGCCGGACCCGACAGATTTTGTGCTTGCATCACCGAAGTTGCAATAGCGATAAACATCAAAATGCGTAATAAACTTAAAACCATGACTGCGCCGAGTAAGTATAATTAACTGTAAAAATAATGAATAGATGCGTACTTAACATATCAGTACGACGGAAACAAGGGTTATTAGAGAAAAAAAGGAGCAATAATGCCCGAAATTCTCATACTTGCCGCCAACTTCGCTGCAACAACTCTTTTGCCAAAACTATAAAGTTGGAGAATTATAGACATTCCGGAAGCATACTATGAGGCGAGAAAGCGCCCCTGCCATGCCAAGCCGGAAATCAAATAGGTACTGATGTAGTGCTGTGTTTCCAATCCTTGTAAATCAAAATAATCAATCATGAAAATCTCTTCAAACATATCAGCCATGCTATAAGTTTTCACAAACCCATGACATACCGACATTTTGAGTACGGTAAGTTTCGTAGATTTGCACATAGAATAACAACACATACACTTACAACTCACAAATAATGGAGTGATGCAATGAAGACAATAGGTATTCTCTTTGGCATGGAACAAACGTTTCCGCCGGCATTAGTACAAAAAATCAACAGCATGGATATTGAAGGCGTTTCCGCTGAATTTGTGCGTATTGGCGGCGTAGGAATGGAAGATCTGATAAAATATGATGTGATATTAGACCGCATATCACAGGATGTGCCTTTTTATCGCGCTATGCTCAAATATGCAGCAATGCAGGGCGTGCGCGTGGTAAACAATCCATTCTGGTGGACTGCGGACGACAAATATTTCAACTATGCGATGGCACATAAAATTGGAGTGCCCATACCGCGTACAGTTCTTTTACCAAGCTATCAGCACCCGCCGGACACCACAGCAGAAAGTTTCCGCAATCTCTTATATCCGCTCAATTGGGATGAAATTTTCCATTATATCGGCTTCCCGGCATTCATGAAACCGTATGCAGGAGGAGGATGGAAACATGTCTATAAAGTCAATAATCCACAGGAATTATTTGCAGCATACCATCAAACAGGGCAACTTGTGATGACTTTACAAGAAGCCATAGATTTTACGGAATACTATCGCTGCTATGTTATCGGGAAAAAATATATCCACATCATGCCCTATGAGCCGCGCAATCCACATCACTTGCGCTATGTGGCAGGATTTACACTCACCGATGAACGTAAAAAAGAATTAGAAAAACATTGTCTCACCATTGTTAATGCTCTGGGATACGAATTTAATACTATAGAATTTGCTGTCCGAGACAATATTCCTTATGCCATAGACTTTCTTAATCCGGCACCCGATGCAGAAAAGTCCTCCGTACAAGAAGAAAATTTTGAATGGGTGCTTGAACATGCCGCCAAATATTTAGTGGAATTGGCTCTCGAAGGCAGAAAAACTCCAACCGAATATACATGGAGTGAATTCCTGTCCGGCAATGGCAGTGTGGAATCAACCGTAACGACAAAAAAAGAAACAAAAAAATCTTCCAAGAAAAAGTAATTAAAGATAAAAAAAGTATTTTTCTAAAGTGGTAGAACTTTCACAGTTTTACCACTTTTTTTATGATTGCAAACACATCTAATAAATAGACTATAACTACTTTACAAATAAAGTGATACAAAGACTAAAAATATCCGGATTCTTAGAATGTTTACATCACAATTTTCGGTTATTACACTTATAGTTCTTTTTCCGATAACACAGTCGGATTTATCCATTCCATAGTAGATAACAACTCCGCAAATAAACCCTCCTTGCATAAAATATCCGGATTACCGATAATAATAAGTTGCTGGCGCGCCCTTGTAATTGCCACATTCAATTTTCTATCAATTGTCGCATTATTAATATGCATGACAGAAGTCACGGATGATAACATCGTTGGATTAGACAAAGCAAAAGAAATGATTATATTATCACGCTCACTGCCCTGAAAACGCTCAACAGTATCAACAACAATTTTTTTGCTGCATTCTGAGGATATTCTTTTACGAATCTCCATAATTTGTGCACGAAATGGAGTAATAATCCCCAATGAATTTTCAGTAAAGGTGTCACCTTTTTTACGATGATAATACATTGCTATACGAGCCGCTATACTTGCTTCTTCTTCATGAATTTTGCCCTTACCTGTTGAATATACCGGAATAAAAATCATACGGCTTTGTGAAATATCATGGGTTACAGCATTAAATTCATCACATAATAAGGAATGTTGCCATGAAAACGGAGACAGTAATTTTCCTTCATAAAAGTGTGAATTAACAAACGATGCGATATCAGAGTGCATTCTTCCTTGTTGAGACAACATAGCATAGCTATATGCCCAATTGTATCGCAAGCAACAACGCAGCAATCTTTCAAACAATGACATACGAAAATCCGTACATTCGATGGCATCCGTCAAAGGATAGCGAATTGCTGATAACTCTTCATTTTGATTGATAACTGCGGGTAATTGTTTTTCATCGCCGATAAGTATTACTTTGCCGATGGTTGCTGCAAATCCGGCAATATATGGCTCTACAATCTGTGCGGCTTCGTCCACGACCATAACATCGAATGTTTTTATGGCAAATATATCCATTGTGGTCATAAGTGATGACACGGTAGTGACAACACAACGAGCTTTATTCACGATTAATCCAAGTTCTTGTATAGATTTACCCTGACTAATTGTATCGAGAGTAAAATTCGGATAGTCCGTGCTGTCTTTATTGCCAAGCCGAATAATATATTCATGAGGAATCACTTGAGCAACTGCACGCAAGATTTCGTCAACGGCTCTATTGGTATAAGCTGTAATGAGTATAGTTGCCGATTGTTTTTCATATAACAAATATGCGCACCATTTTAGCATGACAGATGTTTTTCCAGTTCCCGGCGGACCTTGCAATAAAAAATAATCTTGTGTTACGATCATCCGACACAGTATAGTGTACTGTTCATTTGTCAAATCCGGTAAAGTATGATTATTTTTTCTGCATTCCTCTTGATTGAACATTATTGGAACAGAATATACAGGAGGTTGCATGCCTAAGTATATAGCACGTTTTTCTTGCGGCGAAAGTAATAATTGAGTGAGTAAACCAAAAAGTACATGATTTGCACTATCCATAAAATCCGGCTCAATAACCCATTTTTTTTGTTCATCATGAATAAATATTGAACGCGGCAATAATTTATTGCGAAAACTCAACACAAGCGAATACTCATGTAATTCTTTAATCCTCGCTTTTAATAATTGACCTTGCACAGGTGACCTTGCCTCATCGTGTTCATAAGCAATCACAATATCGCCCGTGCGAAATGATGTTGTTATCTGTGCATCGGTAATAAAAAAAGCTAGGTGCATAGAATCAAAGTCACTATGCTCTATGTCAAGCATCAATCCATTTATTGCAGAAAATGACAGTACTTTTTCTTCGAGAGTTTTTTTCCATAAGCCGGCATTACCGCAATCGCGTTCTTCTTTATCGTTTCCAAGTCGTGCAGCATAATGTTCTCGCAATAAAAATGTCATTGTGGCACGATGATAGACCTTTTCTGTATCATTCAAAGAATCTAGAAATGTCCTTGCTCGTAAAAATTTATCGCGAATAAATGATGGCGCATCGTCAAACTCTTCGGGCTGAATACGAGAAAATACAGCGAATTTTTTTTGTAATATATCTTGTTCAGCCACAACGATTTCATTGCGAAGTGCGAGCACTGCCCTTTTTGAGTCAAATGTATTCGGCATATTTCGTAATGGCGTATTTTTTTCGCGTGAATAGAGCACGGAACTGTCACCGGAACGTTCGGGATAAGCAGAATCCACCAATAAATTATAGCACATAATTTGGGCTTCATGATTTTTCCACATACCATACGCAACATTCCCTCGTTGATTATAGGCATTGGGTGGCTTACCCGATTTTAACTCAATGACAGTTTTTCTTTTATCGTCATCAGCATATTCCAACAATACATCAACACGCCCTTGTAATCCATAGATAGGCGACAAAAAACTGGCTTCAACGGTAAATATATGGCTGTTGATTAATGGTATAATTGCCTGTAAAACGGTGTAATGTTGCTTGATTTCTTGCATCAATGTTTGCTCATCAACGACTTTGAGAGCAGCCAAAGTCATTATCGGCTTATAATGTAAACCAATGCGGAGTGCTTGCTCTAATTCAGTATCCGGTTTTGTCAATAATAAATCAAAGCATGTATTGATGATATTGCCAACAAACATTTCCTTTGAAGTGGTTTGAGGCACAAGCAGTTTTTTGACGAAATAATGGGAAATGGATGCGCTCTTGCCACTAAAACATTCCGATATATCCGTTACATCAAATAAAATATCCGGTTCAATAATGAGTAATGTATTATCTGTGGCAAGTAATTGAGCATTTTTAGTCTTAGCAATAAGTAATGAGGTACAAAAAATAGAGAAACCATGACGCAAAAGCGATGCTTGTGCAAGAAAATTATGCGTGAATAAAATATTCCATTCCGTACCATTTTCAGCAAGAACTTTACAATGGACAGGGAAGGATTTATCGGAAGTAAACACTAATGTTTCAATAATATCAAAGCGCCCCGTTTCAAGCATCACTTTACCATCATCGAACAGTGTTTCGCTTTCTTTGATGGTTATTGCATCGTCAAATGCGAAAAGTGCGTCAGCCATTGCTCCGGCATTGCAAAACCGCAACAAGATAACAATAACTTTTGTCACATTGTTAATTGTTCTCCTGTGAATAGTAAGCGTACCACTGCGCACGCGTGCAAATGATATACGATTTTTTTGTAAACTATCGGTCAATTGTGAAGTAAAACTATACTTATCCGCCAAAAAAATGATTCGCGCATAATCATTTGTAAAGAACTGTTTTTCACCGCTCAATAATCGTAATACAATTGTTCGGAGCAATGACTGTAAGTTAAAATACAGTTTTCTTTCATCATTTTGTTGATGTTGGAGTAAACCAAGGAGCGTTTCACAATACGCAGCGGTTTCTTCGTCGGGAAGAAGGGGCATTTCCACAATATTATACCATACTTAAAGTGACTTTACAGACTTTCATAATGTATTTTCTTGATTTTTAATGATTTGAACCACAGAAAAATCCAAAACCGTTTTGTTTCCGGCAGAATACAGGAACAAATAACATTTCATGCAATGATTGATAGAAATTTTTGTGGAGTTATTTGATTCACTATCTTTATGGTCTAAGAGGACTTAATATAGCTTATCATAGTATAATCCATATATCAGGGAAAAAATGCCCTCCCTCGTTTCTCTCCTACGCATAAACTTATAAAGTTTCAGAAGAGTGCCCGCATAACGAAAGGAGGGGGCTTTCT
>JAFLBY010000013.1 GCA_017302855.1 Candidatus Kapaibacterium sp. | reverse complement strand
AAATTGCCCTTCTTCACGCTCTACAAGAAGACCTTTTTCCAACCATTCCTTAAAAAACTCTTGCGCTGTGTCGCTATGTATCGGCTCTGAAGTGCGGGAATAGATATCGAAACTCATCCCCAATATTTCAAATGCCTTTTTATTGGCTGTGTGGTATTTATCTATAATATTGCGGGGTGTGACTTTTTCTTTTTCGGCACTGATGGTAATAGCAACGCCATGTTCATCGGAACCACAGACAAATAAGACATCCTCACCGCATAGGCGTAGAAAACGCACATACATATCCGCAGGAATATATGCTCCCGCGCAATGTCCAAGATGAAGAAAACCGTTGGCATACGGCAATGCCGCAGTGATGAGTGTCCGTTTCATATTTTTCCGATACTATGTGATTACTTACTGCAAAATTACGTGTGTCCGAGCGAAAGCCATTGTTTATGGTCATAGAATTGTACGCTTAGGGTGACCATTGCAAGCCAAAAGAAGGCATAATACCCAGCACGGCGGTGTAGCGTGTTGCTATGAGAATATGGGTTTTTGCTAAAGGCAATGCTGCAAGTGCAAGCTCCATACTTTGCGGTTGTGTCATAAAAGCGGCTCTTAATCCTAAAGCAGAAAATGGTCTGTATGATGCAGCCACAAGCAAGCCGCTTTGACTTTGCAATCGTAGAATAATATCCGCTTCCAAGCATAATGTGGAATCTGTTTGCCATCCTAATCCGCATTGTGCCATTTGCTGTGGCTCGGTATCATTGCGACGGGTGCGGGTGATATTGGTGAGCATAATACTGCTGCGCAAAGAAGGCGACAAACGGAAATTCATTCCGGCATCTAATTCTGCGGCAAAACGTGAAGCAAAAGAGCGAATGGTGATATACTGAAAGTCCGCTCGTATGCCTGCACTCATATCATCGGTGACAGCAAAAGCCATAGTGCCCGCAATACCCGTTTCCGCATACAGTGCATTGCCATAACCGTGAATATTCAATGCAGTCCGCACAGAAGAAATCGGCGAAAAAATACCATACACACTTCCTTCGGCAAGTTCGGAAAGCCCAAAGCGCGAGGGCGTGCCCATAAGCCCGAAAGTGGCTGAATCTATGGCAAAGACACTAGCAGGATTGTATAACATATACGGTGAGGCAATGGCGGTGACGCCGCTGCTTGTCATCATAAATGGTTCATCGTCGGCAATAATCGAAGAAAACATACAGGGCATGAGTATGAAACACAGACGAAAAAAAACAGAGCCAAAACACGTTCTACATCGTCCAAACGTCGTATTTTTCGGTTCAAAGTCCATAGTATTTATTATTTTTCATAGTTCACGGGATTATTTATGAAAGTACTTTTTAGTGTCATCGCCATACTTTGTTCTGCATCCTTGTTTGTTCATGCGCAGGAATTTCAGGCAAGCGTTTCTGTCAATACGGATTTGATACCGGTTGAGCAACGCATTGATCTCGGCACCATGCGTCAGGATGTGGAAACGTATGTCAATAATCAACGCTACACGAATATGGATTGGGAAGGTCCCAAAATACCCGTTGATATTGGGATCACTATCACAAGCAAATCCGGCAATCGCTTTTCCGCATTTTTAACTATTTCTTCCTATCGTATTGTGGACAAAAAAACAAATACCCGCTCGGTGGTCTATCGAACATTGGACAAAGAGTGGTCATTTGAATATCAACTGAATGCAAATTTAACATTTCAGAATTTACGATTCGATCCTTTTTCTTCTTTGCTCGATTTTCATTTGCTCATGGCACTCGGCATGGACATGGACAGCTATGGCGAATTGGATGGTCAGCAAATGTTTTCCTCAGCCAAACAAATATGCTTACTTGGGGCAAATAATAATGCGCCGGGCTATCAGCGCGTGCCCGAACCCGGGGTATATTCGCGCATTGCCTTAGCAACCGAATATAATGATTTGCGCTTTGATGATTTCCGTAAAATCGTTTTTTCCTATTATGTGGACGGCTTGGAAGAATATTACAAAGACAAACAAAAAGGTTTAGACAATATGGCTTATGCCATTCAACAAATTGCCACATTCAAAGAAAAGCGGCTTTCCGCACGCAGCATAGTATTACAAGCATTTTTCGATGCCAAATTCCAAGAACTTGCCGGATATTTCAAAGGATATCCCGATGCTAAATTATGGCAAAACCTTCGCTACCTTGACCCCAGCAATGGCAGTGTCTATGATGAAGCAAAAAAACCGTAAAGTCTTTCGGTACTTGTGACTCTTAGCTCAAGTGGAATTTGAGTTTTTCGTTTTATATTTTCCAATCCACAAAGTTCAAGGGAACACATGGTCCCTTATCTGCATAATCGAACATACATCAACAAATTGTGTATAGGATAAGCCAACAGTAAACCATTCTCTACCAATACAGAAAGATAAAGTTAATGAAAGCAAAGTCGAAACTAACACTTCTCACCATTTTAAGTGTGATGTTAGCAAACACATTAGTGATGTTTCTTACCTTTCCGGTATTGTTGAATTATATAGAAAACACCTATATTCAAATCCAGTTAGATTCCAATAAAAGTCAAAGTGAAGTATTAGCAAAGTTTTTAGACGAAAGTTTAAAGAAAGGAATTAATCAACAGGACTTATTAGAAAAATTTCAAGACGCAATTGTCGGTAGTCAATCAGAGAAAGGGTTTGTTTGTATAATAGATACAAGTGGTGTATTTATCAACCATCCTGATAAAAGTATTGTCGGACAAAATGTAAAGCACTTGAATATACATTATAAAAGCTCAAATAAGGGAATTGTTGATAATTGGTTTGACATACTTAAAACTGAAATAAACGATGGCGGGATTATTAACTACAATACAAACAATGCGGAAATTGTGTATTCGTTTAATTTGATGAGTCGCCCATGGAAAGTAAATTCTCATGAAAATACCGCGAGAATAAAATCTGAAATCCTTGAGTTAAGATATAATCTTTTTGCAGTTGCAGGTCTAATCACAGTTCTGATGGCTGCATTGGCTAGCTTTTTTGTTAGAAAAGTGAGTCATAAGTATGAGAGCACCATAGAAAATTACAATACAGAATTAGAACTCAAAGTTAATGATTTGAATATTGCTAATAAGAGTCTGGAAAACTTGAATCAAGAGAAAAACAACTTTCTCCACATTGTCGCTCATGACCTTAAAAATCCATTATCAGGAATACTGCTGACTATCGAGTTAATTGAAAGATATTTTAAAAAAATGACAGAGGAAGAATTACTGCAAAAGCTGAGTAATGTAAAGAAAACCTCTAACTTTATGAAAGATATAATAGGGAAATTACTTAACAATGAATTATTAGAACAGGGTAATGTTAAAGTTGTTACTAAAGAATTAAATTTGCATAGTTTCATTGACGAAGTGGTACATTACTTTAACAATCATGCCGAGAAGAAGAATATAGATATCATAGTATCGAAAAGATTAGAGTTTGACACCATCAATATAGATCCACAATTATTGAGAGAAATTATTGATAATTATGTATCAAATGCAATCAAATACTCACCACATAATACATCCATTGAAATTAATGTAGAAACCACCTTGTTAGATGCTACTCAATCTTTAGAAATTTTTATTGTGGACAAAGGTGCCGGTGTTGATGAGAGCGAACAACATTTGCTATTCCAAAAATTTTCCACACTTTCATCACAGCCAACTGATGGAGAAGATTCAACAGGTTTGGGTTTATATAGTGTTAAGAAAAACGCGGAAGCGATGGGGGGTGAGGTGTATGCTACATTTAAAAAAGGTGAATGTTCAACTTTTGGTTTTAGAATCAAAATGTAGAGTTGATTCAGATAATGCTGAGAAAGTATTCATAGAAAAGAACTCCGAAGCACATAGATGGCGACGAGAATTGAATCTATTGATTCAATAGATATAAAAACTTCACAACAATATGTCGCGAAAATGATGTAGTTTGTTTGCACTACCCGGGTTCATACAATGCTGTATGAAAGGGTACGCCATCTGATTTCGTAAAAAACCATCCCGCATTTTATATACTTTTCCTTTCCCCACTCCCACAGCTCATTGCCCCTTTACAATCTGTACAAGATACAATCGTTTGGCATTAAACGGCTTTCCTCGAAAGGTGTCACAATAATTCATCACAACAAAAAAAGTGGAGATATGAGATTCTATAGCATTATAGCAGCAGCAGCATTCATCATTGCCGGATGTAATTCCAAACCCAATCCGATGAAGGCATTACAAGCAGGTGCCAAGCCCGATGTGAAGGTGCAGGCATATAGGGTGCAACCAAGAGAATTAGCGGAAAATATTACCGTTTCGGGCACGCTTATTCCGAATGAAGAAACAGACTTGCATCCCGAAATAAGCGGAAAAATAGTCGGATTGTTTATTCAAGAAGGTTCCCAAGTGCAAAAAGGAACGCTCTTGTGTAAACTCTTCGACGGCGATTTGGTGGCACAACGTAAAAAATTGGAAGTGCAGCTTGCCACAGCTCGCAAAACAGAGCAAAGACAAAAAGAATTATTATCCCTCAATGGCTCAAGTGCGCAAGAAGCGGATTTGGCAACATTGCAAGTACAAACCCTTGAGGCAGATATTGAGTTATTACAAGTGCAGATAGCAAAAACAGAAATTCGCGCTCCATTTTCCGGTAAAATAGGACTTAAAACGGTCAGCATGGGTGCATACATAACACCCGCGGTGAGCATTGCACGCATTCAACAAATACAGCCATTAAAATTGGATTTTTCTCTTCCCGAAAAATATATTTCCGCTGTGCGTACGGGCGATATTGTGCAATGTTCGGTGGAGGGTTCGCCCAAGCAATATCAGGCACGTATTCTTGCTACGGAAGCAGGCATAAATCAGGAAACGCGGAATATAAAAGTGCGAGCACAGGTGATAGATCCTTCGGCAGAATTAACGGCAGGAGCTTTTGCTAAAGTGCAATTAACACTTGGTCAGCACAATGCGGCACTGATGGTACCGACCAAAGCAATTATTCCCCAAGCACGCGATAAAAAAGTGATTGTCATAAAAAATGGTATTGCGTATTTTGAAACAGTCACAACGGGTATTCGCACCCAAGATATGGTGGAAATTATTTCGGGTATTTCTGAGGGCGATACGATTGCTGTTTCCGGTATTATGTTTATTAAACCACAAGCCAAAGTCAAAATATCCACAGTGGTTTCTTCTTTGTAATCATCACATAATAATGACGGTATAATTATATCGTCGAATTTTCTCATGGATTTATCTGACTCTATCAATGAATATATCTGAACTAAGTTTACAGCGTCCTGTTCTTGCCATTGTCATGAGTATTGCCATTGTGCTTTTTGGAGCAATAGGCTATACTTTTTTGGGCGTGAGAGAATATCCCGCCATTGATCCGCCGACAATTACTGTCCGCACACAATATACGGGAGCCAGTGCCGAGGTGGTGGAATCACAAATTACCGAGCCGATAGAAAAAGCCGTCAATGGTATTGCGGGTATTAAATCAATTACTTCCAATAGTGCTCTTGGCGTCAGTAATATTACCGTAGAATTTGATTTGCAAACCGAGTTGGAACAAGCAGCCAATGATGTGCGCGATAAAGTGTCGCAAGCAATACGCAATTTACCGCAGGATATTGATGCGCCGCCCGTTGTGACCAAAGCCGATGCTAATTCCGACCCTATTTTATTTATGCCTATTCAAAGCACTACACGCAATATTGTGGAATTAAGCGATTATGCGGAAAATGTGTTACAAGAGCGTTTACAAACTATTCCGGGGGTAAGCCAAGTACAAATATTCGGTTTGCGTCGTGCTGCCATGCGATTATGGATTGATCCGGCAAAACTCACTGCCTATAATTTAACCATTCAAGACATAAAAAATGCACTCGATAAAGAAAATGTAGAACTTCCGGGCGGAAAAGTGCGAGGTAATTCCACCGAATTAACCGTCAATAGTATGGGGCGATTAACAACGGAAGAAGATTTTAATTCCCTTATTTTACGACAAGACGGCGAAAGTATTGTCCGCTTACGCGATGTGGGCGAAATTACTCTTGGTGCGGAAAATGAAGAAACTGTCTCCAGAAAAAATGGTTATCCTGTGGTATCGCTCGCTATTATTGCTCAACCCGGTGCAAATCATATTACTATTTCCGATGAATTTTACAAACGTATAGAACAAATAAAAAAAGATATGCCACCCGATATTATTCTTGATATTGGGCGAGATCGTTCGTATTTTGTGCGCAGAGCAGTGAATGAAGTGGAAGAAACATTACTTATTGCCATAGGTCTTGTTGTGCTGATTGTTTATCTTTTCTTTCGTGATTGGATTATTGCTTTCCGCCCGCTTATTGATATTCCTATTTCCTTAATCGGTGCATTTTTTATCATGTATATTGCCGGATTTTCGATTAATGTTTTGACATTACTTGCTATTGTGCTGGCAACGGGATTGGTGGTGGATGACGGCATCGTGGTGACGGAAAATATATTTAAAAAACTTGAAGCGGGTATGCCCAAATTCAAAGCAGCACGCGAAGGAACAAATGAGATATTTTTTGCAGTTATTTCCACATCGGTCACACTTGCGATTGTGTTTTTACCCGTGATTTTCCTTCAGGGATTTGTAGGTTCACTGTTTCGGGAATTTGGTGTGGTGCTGGCGGGAGCGGTTTTAATTTCTGCTTTTGTGTCTTTAACTATTACCCCCGTCCTCAATGTAAAATTAGCCAAAGATGTACATAAACGAACCCGCTTTTATACATGGACGGAGCCATTTTTTGTATGGTTAGATACCGGCTACCGACGCACATTAACGCGCTTTATGAATAATCGTTGGTTGGCATTTATTCTTATTGCTTTATGCGGTGCTGCCATTGTGGGTGTGGGTGGTTCTTTGCAAAGTGAATTGGCACCGTTGGAAGATCGCAGTATTATTCGTACAAATTTGACGGCAGCGGAGGGAACAGATTTCGATGCCATGGAAAAAAATATCGTTTCTCTTGCTCAAGCAATTCAAGATTCCGTCGGTGCGAATGCACGTATAATTTTTTCTAATGTTGCTCCTTCTTTTGGCAATAGCACTTCCTCCAATAGCGGTGGATGTACTATATTTCTTGTTGATCCGCAAGAGCGTAAAACTTCACAAAAAGCAATAACCCAACAAGTAGGAAAAATTATTAAAAATTATCCTGATGTAAAAGGCGTTCCTATTCAAGAGCAAACCATCAGCGTTGGTTTCCGTGCCGCCTCACAATTACCCGTGCAATTTATTGTCCAAAATCTGAATTTCGCAAAATTACGTCAAGTGCTTCCCACATTTTTGGATGAATGTAATAAAAGTGCGATTTTACAGGGTGTGGATGTTGATTTGAAATTTAATAAACCCGAATTACAAATAACCATCAATCGTTTAAAAGCGACACAATTAGGTATTTCTGTTCTTGATGTTGCCAATACATTGCAATTTGCTCTCAGCGGCAGACGTTTCGGCTATTTTCTGATGAATGGCAAACAATATCAGATTATTGGTCAAGTGGACAGACAAAACCGTGATGAGCCGCTTGATTTAAAAGCATTTTCCGTGCGTAATACTAAAGGAGAATTAGTGCAATTAGATAATATTGTCGAAATGGCGGAAACAAGTTCACCGCCGGCACTGTATCATTATAATCGTTATAAATCGGCAACAATCAGCGCTGCATTAGCGCCGGGCTATACGATAGGCGACGGTGTGAAAGAAATGCAATCCATAGCGGCGCGTGTATTGGACGAATCCTTCGCCACGGCTTTATCGGGGGCATCGCGTGATTTTGCGGAAAGTTCCTCCAATACAAGTTTTGCATTTTTATTGGCTTTGGTACTTATTTATTTAACATTAGCAGCACAATTTGAAAGTTTTCGCGATCCATTTACTATTATGCTTACCGTACCATTAGCTTTAGCAGGCGCAGTTGTCTCATTATGGGCATTTGATCAGACACTTAATATATTTTCCGAAATAGGTATTATTATGCTTATTGGATTGGTGACAAAAAATGGTATTTTGATAGTAGAATTTGCCAATCATAAACGCCATGACGGTAATGGTATTATTCAGGCGGTGATTGAGGCTTCCGCAGCGCGATTACGTCCTATTCTCATGACATCGCTTGCTACGATGTTAGGTGCTTTACCCATTGCACTTGCTCTTGGCGCAGGGTCACAAAGTCGCATTCCTTTGGGTATTGTTATTGTCGGCGGTTTATTATTCGCGCTTATACTCACATTATTTGTTATTCCGGCGATGTATTCGTTTATTACGCGGAAAAATCTACCGTCATTGCATCCCATGGAAGACGAAGCCGTGCAAACTCAAGACATACTTCCTTCATCCACACATTCTCACCATTAATGGACTAATGAATATCATGAGATTATTTTCGATATTATTGTGTTGTATTCTATGCTGTTCTTTTTCGATACAAGCACAAAATGTATTATCATTACAACAAGCCGTTGAGCTTGCTCTCAAACATAATTATGATATTTTATTGGCAAAAAATCAATCGGATATTCAGAGTATAGAAAATTCATGGGCAAATGCGGGTGCATATCCTACGGTGAATGCCGGATTAACAACGAATTATTCGCAATTTTCCATAAATCAAGAATTAAGTAATGGACAAACTATCACGGGTAGTGGAGTCACCCAGCAAAATACGCAAGCATTTGTCACATTATCATGGCGTGTCTTTGACGGTATGCGTATGTTCGCCACCAAATCACGATTAGAAGAAGTCCAAAAATCCGGCGAATTACAGTTGAAACAACAAGTCATGCAAACGATGTATGATGTCTGCATGGCATATTATGGGCTGGCGCGGCTTACGCAACAACAAAAAACACTCGATGAACTGATTCGTGTTTTAGAAGAACGCTTACGTCTTGCCGAGGCACGTTTATCCGTTGGTGTCGGCACAAAAAACGATGTACTTCAAGCCAAAATAGACATCAATGAGCAACAAAGTGCGCGATTAACCGTGCAAAATTCTCTTGCACAATTAACTGCCTCATTAAATATTCTTTTGGGGCGCAATCCTTCCGCTATTATTGGCGTTGAGGACTCTATTCCGCTTGGGGTACAACCCGATTTTACGGCATTACAAAATCTTACGGAACAACAAAATTATTCCACCCTCATCGCACAACAAGAACTTGCTATTGCTTTGCAACAAAAAAGCGAAATCTATGCACAAGGTTTGCCTTCCATCACATTCAATACCGGGTACAATTATAATTACAATCAAAATAGTCGCGGTTTATTTGTGATCAATGCTAATAATGGTTTTACTGCGGGTATTGGTATTTCAGTCCCTTTATTCAATGGTTTGATTACACATACACAATTAGCCACACAAGATATGCTTATACAAAACAGACGATTACAGCTTGATGCATTGCAACAACAAGTACGACAACTTTATACCAATGCCTCTACAAATTATACGAATGCCATGGCAACAATTGCCATCGAAAAAAATAATAATGAACTTGCCAAAGAAAATGCAGATATTGCTATGGAACGCTTCAAACGTCAATCCATCACCACACCCGAATTGCGTCAGGCACAATATTCGATTATAGAAAGTGCAACACGACTTTTTAATGCACAATTTACCGCCAAAGCTGCCGAATTACAACTACAATTACTAGCAGGAACCTTGAAAGTGCAATAAATAATTTGATATATACGAACGATGAAATGTTCTGAGGTCTTATGTGATTTCAATTATAAGAGTCTCTACAGTAGTATTAATGGAGTATGATATTCTAATTTTGCGTATATCGTCGCTTCCATAGATGGCGTAATCGGTCGCCGATATTTTTTTCAAAACCCGAATCGGAAAGTATATATAATACTGTTTCTTGCATTCCCACCGGAAAATAATGTTCTTCAATAAAATGGTCGGGATTATCATGCGGATAGTGATATTCTTTGCCATATCCTTCTTTTTTCATTAATCGTGTCGGTGCATTGCGTAAATGCAGCGGCACAATTGCTTGCTCACCCGAGCGAATAATATCTCATGCTTTTTCGATAGCCATATACGAACTATTGGATTTTGGTGATGCTGCAAGGTCGGTGACACCATGTGCTAAGGTGATATGACCTATCTACAGACATTTGAAATTAAGACAGAAAACAGGAAAGCAATAATTTTGACTGATCCTGAATTTTATCGTGACAAAAGCGATAAAATTTATCCTTTAATGGGCAATGTAATCGTACCGAATGACTTAATGACACAGTAGAGCATTATGGACTGACAAGAAAGTATGACTGTCAAAAGCCGTAACCCTTACACACATCATCAGTGATTTTTTACAACAATACGTGATAGTAATGCGCAAACTTGAAAATCTATGTTTGTATAGATGCACAAAGTTTCGTAGTTTTGAGGGAAGGAAAGGGCGGATTGGGTCGGGTGGAAGATAGGAGGTATAGTAATGACGACACGATTTGAAGATATAGATTTGAAAATTGAGAAACTGGTTTTTCTTCTAAATGCGGAAGAAGGAAATCCCGGGATATATGAATTGACGTGGGAACTGGGATGCTTCGACCTAACAAATGAAGATAAGTATAAGATAGCAAGAATAGTATTGACTGAAATTTTAGAACAAGACTTGGTCATACTTGAAAAATACAAAGATTTTACTCTAAGCGAAAAAATAACTACAATTGACAAGAACGATATCGAAGAAATGCTTAATAATCCATATTGTTGGTTTCCGTGTAACGAAATTCTATCAATAAGTTTAACAAAAAAGGGCATAGAATACTTGGACAATGAAATACCAAAATATAAAGACAAGATTAGTAAAAGGCTCAGGGCGAAATAGAACTACCACTGAAGTGGCGCATCTGTTTTTGCGGTGTAAACACAGTTTGGTACTCCGAATTGAAAATCAGCGTAATATAGTTTGCCACTATGCCAAAACGTTACATGGAATATTAACTAAATCCGAAATTCAAGATAAATGATTACTGTATTTAATTATTGAAGCGATATGACTCGACAACTTATCATAGAACGTACTCTGAAAATTATCAACCAGCTTCCCGAAGAAAAAGCGGAAGAAATTTCAGACTTTGCTGACTTCGTATTGAAACGATATGAAGAGCAACTATTAATTGCCGGAATTCAAAAAATCACAACAGAAGGGATGTGCTTTGATTTCCTAAACAGCGAAGAGGATATCTATACCGCTGATGACATAAAAGAGGTTTATCATGGCTAAAGGTGATATATTACTTGTCACGTTTCCTTTTACCGACTTGACAGGTAGCAAGCTGAGACCGGTAGTAATTCTTGCCGAGTCATCGCTTGACATCACAGTTTGTTTTATCACGACACAACTGCAGTGGCAGGATAGCACTGACATGCGAATAGAGCCAACGTTAGCGAATGGTCTAAAAAAACAATCACTGATAAGGATTAGTAAAATAGCGACAATAGACAAAGCTTTAGTGAAGGGTCTTTTGGGAAAACTAACAACAGTTGAAATTACTGACTTAGATAATAAGTTAAAAATTCTATTTCAATTGATTTAATATTTGTATTACGTTCAACAGCCATTACCCTTACACACATCATCAGTGATTTTTTACAACAATATGTGATAGCAATGCGCAAACTTGAAAATCTATGTTTGGATGGATACACAAAGTTTCGTAGTTTTGAGGGAAGGAACGGCGGATTGAGTAAAGATAGCTATGTGCTGCAATTCGGTGACACATCGGGAGGCGGATTCCGTCCATAGATGTACACGCTGCTGACGGCATACATATAGACGGCGTATATCTACGAATTAGCTCAATTACTTCATTGACAAACTGCGTTTGCATTCAGTAACTGCGCAAATCCGCCTCGCAATCCTGGTAAGTAAACAAAACGGCATTATTCAACGATACTAAGAAAGTTAAATTATGAGTATTGAGATAATTTCAATAAACGGAAAAAGTCACTATTTTGACTATGAAAAATTTGAAGAAAGCGTCAAAAAGACAATTGGTAGACAATGTTCTGACGCAAAAATCTTTCTTTTCAACGATTTCCCAGTTCCTATTTCTGTAGAGACGAACATTGACTTAATTATAGTTATGGCTATTGAAAATAAAGAAGGTAATTTCTACAAACTAAAATTGAACAGCAAAGGGAAAGCCGTTTATTTTCACAATCAAATTATTCCAATTAAATTCATTACCAGCTTCAAAGATAGTGCAATCGTAGAGGATAATGGACTTATTATTGCAAACGAGGAATACATTGATTATTCAACAGAAATAAACTCAATTAAAAAGGGTTTGTTAAACTACTTGTCAGGTAAATGTGATATGAAAAAGGATGAACTATACATTCAACCTTTAATATTTATTCAAAATAAAAATGAATTTATTCACGAAAATTATTTAATTTCCGAATCTTTTAATTTTTATGCTATTCATAAATATTTTGTTCAAAATAGTGCAGAAATTTTTATTTCTTATAATGATTGGAGATCCAAATTTGGTTATCAAACTACTCTGAAAAACGATATTGAACGAATAACTGAACAAGCATCAAAAGACAGTGAAATTGGGTATTTGACTAAAAAGAAAGTCGAAAGAATTGGTAAGCAGTTATCTAGTTCGAGAACAATTTATGAAGAATTAAACAAGCACCTTGTAATTATAAGTGGAAAAGCTGGAACGGGAAAATCAAGCGAGCTTCTTTTGCTTACAATGAAATGTATCAGTAACGGACAAAATACTTTATATTTAACATATAACAACTTACTGACTTTTGATATTGCCAAAACAGTAAAAGCATACGTTAATACAAAATTGAAAAGTAGAGATATTATCGGAGAGAAACCGGGCGAAGCATCTGTTCTTACGCTTCATGGTTTCTTTTACAGGTTAAGTAAGTCATTGGGAGTATTACATGTATTAAGCGAACCGAGAATTGAAAAACTTTTGGATACTCTCAAAAAACGGACGCGTAAAGTGTCTGATATTGTAAAAGTAGAAATTGCTAAAACACAAAACATTGATGACATAAAAGTAATAATACAGACCAACAATAATTTAGATATTGGCTCAAAAGAAGTCGGAATAGATTTTTTAAATTTTCTCAAAAGGAGAAACGCAACAACGTCAAACGACCTTGATAGAGCAAGCACTGATTTTTTCAATCACAAAAAAAGTATTGTTGGAAACATCGGGGCAAATGAAGTTTTTTTAGCCGACTATTATGGTGTTTTAGAAAATACATTACTACAAATCCAAAACCCCGAAAAATTTTACGAAAAATACAACATAGAAAACAAACACGAACTACTTGACGTTGCGATTCGGTTAAATGAAAAATATGTTGGTGAAAAAGATGGAAAGAAAACAATTACTGAAAAAGGGTTTGTAGAGTTTAAAAATAGACGAGTTGGTGGATATAAAAGAAAAAGAACTCTTTTTATTGACGAAGCTCAAGATTGCCATAGATTAGAAAGAGAAATTTTAATTTCGATTTATGGAAGTAACAACATTGTTGTTGCTAATGGTGGAAAGGAACAACTAATTAGACATGTTGAACTTTGTGACTGGGAAGTTTCACAGGCAAAAAAACTTGAAGTAAAAAAACACTACACACGAAATAAATCTTACAGAGTAAAGAAAACTGTAGTTGATTTTTGTAATTACGTTGCAAAGCGTTTTCAAATAGACCTAAATTTAGAACCATTAGAATCAGAAGATGAAGGAGAATTGCTTTTTGATTTTAGACTGAATCATAATGAAAATGAAGTAAGAGAAATTTTTAATTATCTCAAGTTAAAAGGCGAAGTCTATGGATGTTCGCCTTATGAAACTCTTTTGGTTTTACTTGAATCAAATTCTCAACGAAAAAATTCAAAAGGACTAAATGGACTAAGCCATGAAACAGCAATTATAAACGAATATGGGAACATAGAGGAAACATCATCATTAAGACGTGGAACGTGGAAACATCTTGAAACATTTGAAAGTAAAGACTTTATGTTTTGGGACGGAACAGTTGCCGGCAAGTCGCAACTTATCGTTCCAAGTCCAAATGAATCAAGAGTCATTTACTATGAATCTTGTCGTGGTTTAGAAGCGTGGACTGTTGCATGTTTCACATTAGACAAATTCTTCTCTCAAAAACGAGAAGATCCAGACGCGGAAAAATACTTAATAGGAGATCTTTTTTTAAATCAAAACAACGAACAAAGAAAAAGTATGTATGCCACAACTTGGATTTTAATGGTTTTGACAAGAGTAATTGACACACTTTACATTCAAATCAACGATAGAAATTCTGAATTTGGAAAAATTGTAATTGATTACCTTAACGAAAATAAAGAGAATAAAAATGTTCACGAAATTGGAAAAAAGCTATTAATTTCTCCTTAGTTCGTAGGTGATATTTTAGAAAAACACTTAATAATGAGTTAAAGTGTAGGGTGGATAGCACAGCAAAGAGTGTTCTATGTTTTGATGCGCTGTGGTGCTTATTAAAGCGTTTGTAATTGTGCACCATAATAATTACTTCAAAGTATCGAATGAACATTGTTTCTCTTAAAGACTTTATCATAAAATATGGACAGAACAGCAGCACCTAACAACACCTAACCCCAAAAACGCAATTTTTTGTCCCCAAAACAATTCAATGGTTAATCAAAATCATTTTTCAGTTCATGTGTAATGCTGAAAAAAACTTCTTCGCAAAACGTACAATAGTGAATATATTGTTTTGTATTTTCTTCTCTGCGATTGTCCGAGAAAGTTATTTTTTTTCTTCTGTATATCGTTGCTTCCATAGATGGCGTAATCGGTCGCCGATATTTTTTTCAAAACCCGAATCGGAAGGTATATATAATACTGTTTCTTGCATTCCCACCGGAAAATAATGTTCTTCAATAAAATGGTCGGGACTATCATGCGGATATTGATATTCTTTGCCATATCCTTCTTTTTTCATTAATCGTGTTGGGGCATTGCGTAAATGCAGTGGCACAATTGCTTGCTCGCCCGAGCGAATAATATCTAATGCTTTTTCGATAGCCATATACGAACTATTGGATTTTGGTGATGCCGCAAGGTAGGTGACACCATGCGCTAAGGTGATACGACATTCCGGCATACCGAGAAAATGAACCGCTTGATATACCGACACCGCAATTTGCAATGCCTGCGGATTGGCATTACCTATGTCTTCGCTTGCAAAAATCACCATGCGTCGCGCAATGAATAAGGGGTCTTCGCCGGCATCAAGCATACGTGCCAACCATAGCAAAGCAGCATCGGGGTCAGAACCGCGTAATGTTTTAATAAATGCCGAAATCACATCATAATGTTGTTCACCTTGTTTATCATAGCGTGCCGTTTTTTGTTGCAAAGCCGCCGCCATTATCTCATCGGTGATATGGAGTGTGCCGTCTTCTTTTTTTTCTGCAAAGGATAATGATAATTCTAAAGCATTTAATGCACTGCGGGCATCGCCGCCGCTGATGGCAAAGAGTGTAGTCCATGCGTCGAAGTGTATGCTATGCGATGAGAGTACTGTGTCATGCGCTATGGCATGGGTAATGACCCCACGTAAGTGATCATCGGTCAAGGGCTGCAAACGATAGACCTGACAACGACTAAGCAAAGCACTATTTACTTCGAATGAAGGATTTTCCGTTGTGGCACCGATGAGAATAATAAAACCACGCTCCACAGCATGAAGAAGAGCATCTTGCTGGCTTTTGGTGAAACGGTGTATTTCATCAATGAACAGTATTGTTTTGCTGCCTTTGCGTACAGCTTTTTGTGCAAGTCCTATGGCTTCACGCACTTCTTTTACGCCTGCTTCCACAGCGGATATACGTATAAAATGGTATCCGACTTCATGAGCCAAGACATGAGCCAATGTAGTTTTTCCCGATCCCGGCGGACCCCATAAAATTAAAGAACGCAACCATCCGCCTTCTGCCATTTTTCGCAGCGGAGCATGGCTGCCGACGAGATGTTCTTGTCCTATAATATCACCAAGAGTACGTGGGCGCATTCTGTCGGCAAGCGGTGACATTGCTGTGTCGGTATGTTCATGATGCGGAAATTCGGTATCGGCAAATAATGAGTCCATAAAAGTATGTCTGTGATTGATATATCCTAAATTACGTGATTTATGTGTAGAGTCGAAAAAAATGTTTTATCCGCAAAATCATACAACAATCTTCCATATTCTCCATCTTAGCGGAAAAAGACAATATCTGCGGATATAATTTTGACAAAATTTTGATTTTATTGACATGGAATCTTCAATTTCGATAGCGGTACCGAATAATCCGGTGTATGATGTGTTTGTAGAACATTTCACGGAACAAGTGGGTTCTCATCGTTTCCGTTTACTTCGCACTACCGACGATCAGTGTGCAGAACTTTTATTGCAAAATCGTGTGGAAATCGCTTTTATTACTCCTTTGGGGTATGGCAGCGCGGTGACAAGAGTTGATTATCGTGTTATTCCCTTATATGCTTTTATGTCTCATGGATTTACGGGTTTGGGTTCTGTGTATTTTAATCCTTCATTGCAAAATATCAATACTGTCGGTACACTCAACAAAAACTCATTTATGACGCATGCAGGGCAGCTCATTTTATCGGAAAAATTCGATATTGACCCGATAGTACAAGAGCAATCGCAAGGTACGGTGGACACTCTATTGGCGAGTAATGATGCCGCCATAGCATGGACCAATGAAGATCATCGTGAGGCATCGCTCGATATATCGGAGGAGTGGAAAGATTCATTCGGTTTGCCATTGTGTATGGGGTTTTGGGCTTGCCGTCCCGATGAATTACCGGAAAATATCGCCGATATTCTTAAAGGATTTTGTGGTAGTTCGAAGAGGCAATTATTTACCGATGCCGAGCATATACCCCATGATGATGAGGATATTGATTTGGAGCTTGAATCGCGGGTGGGTGCGCTAAGTTATGAATGGAATGATGAATCGGAGTCCATTATCTCAACGACATTGGAAATTCTTTATTATCGTCAGAAAGTGGCGGCAATCTCGGCGGTAAAACTCTGGGAACGTGACTAAAAGCCCACAACAAAAGCTAAGGGCAAGCATTTGTTTTTGTGTTTTGGCGGTTGAATTGTTGGTTGTGCTACGGTGGTTGCGTACTTTTGCACTACAAAAACAATCATTACGTTCATTGCGAGTGTAAAACAAGACAAATTTGAACGGTCAAAACACCGTCAAACTAATTCGATATTCCATTTTCACTGTATTATACGTGAGAGACATATATGAGATCACTTTCCAATAATCTGGCAACAATTGAAAGAGCACAGCGCCTGCGTCAGCAAAAAATTACGCAGGAGTTAATGGATAAAGACACAACGGTGATGTTTGAAGACCCGTTGGAAAATGATATGGTGCTTAACATGGGTCCGCAGCATCCGGCGACCCACGGCGTTTTACGTATTCTTTTACGTCTTGATGGCGAGACCATTGAGAAATGCGTGCCCGAGTTAGGATACTTACATCGCGGTTATGAGAAAATTGCCGAGAACATGACCTATCACGAATATATACCGCATACCGACCGTTTGGATTATATGTCCCCGATGTCGAATAATACGGCAATTGCTTTGGCAATAGAAAATGCTATCGGTATTGAAGCGCCGCCACGGGCACAATGGATACGTACTCTTGTCTGTGAAGTAGCGCGAATTTCTTCCCATCTTATGGCTATGGGTGCTACCTCGATGGATGTGGGAGCATTGACTTTGTTTTTGTGGACATTCCGCGAGCGCGAGAATATCTATGATATATTTGAACTTATCTGCGGTGCACGTTTTACGACAAGTTATACGCGTATTGGTGGTGTGGCTAATGACATCAATGACGATACTTTAAAAATGCTGCGCAAATGGCTTAATCATTTTGCGGTGGAATTGCGTCGCTTTGAAGCATTGGTCAATCGTAATCGCATCTTTGTTGAGCGTTTGGCAGGTGTTGGATATATGCCACCCGAAAAAGCCATAGCTCTTGGTTTGACAGGTCCTTGCTTGCGTGGCTCGGGCATAGCTCGCGATTTGCGTCGTGATGAGCCGTATTTGCTGTACAATGAACTCGATTTTGATGTTATCACGAATAATGATTGCGATGTGTGGGGCAGATATTTGGTGCGTGTCACCGAAATGAAAGAATCAATGAAAATATTGCATCAGCTTTTGGATAAACCCAAAACAGGTGACTTCATGCTTGATGATGCTAAGAATGTGCTGCCGGGCAAAAGCCAAATTTATACCAAGATGGAAGAACTTATCAGCGATTTTATGCTGGTGAACTTTGGCGCTATGCCTCCGAAAGGCGAAACATATACAGCCATTGAAAGCCCTAAAGGCGAATTGGGATTCTTTATTGTTTCCGACGGCACGGGACATCCGTGGAAACTGAAAATCCGCTCGCCCTCATCATCCAATCTGCAGGCATTAAAATTTATGGCAGAAGGTTCTATGATTTCCGATATTGTTGCTATCATAGGTTCTATTGATCCGGTGATGGGCGAAGCCGATAAATAATATAGACTTAGATAATGTCCAATGCCATACCCGATACAAACTCGTATCGGGTATTTTTTTATTATCTCGCAGGGTAGCATCAACACTAAGTGCGGTTATGGGGCAGTTTTTTCTATCAATATTTTGCCATTTTGATAAAACACCGTATTTTTGCACTCCCATTCGGGCTGTTATGGTCAGGTAGCTCAGTTGGTAGAGCAGAGGACTGAAAATCCTCGTGTCGGGGGTTCAATTCCCTCTCTGACCACATTGTAAAGAGGTAAGTGTTTCAGAAATGAACACTTACCTCTTTGCTTTAGAAGCAGGTTGCAAGTCTGTCGGGAATTTTTTATGAAGAAGAAGCAAACATTTTACACAATTAAACCGTAATTTTTTTGTCAGATCATCTTTGATTAGTCCGAAGAGTGCACACAGAGACAAAGTATTCTTCTTGCATGACATTCCTTCTGAATCACAAAACTTCGTTCTATACTGTTGTTAGCTCGGAAATAGTTACTGCAAATTACTTCAAATACTGTAAGTATTGTTTTTATCATTGTTCTACTACCTACTCAAAGAATACGATAGAAAGAAAAGACGGATTATTCTTTTCGTGCCGAGATTTTGCGCTTTTTTCGAATTCTCTTGATGATGACAATCAGAAGTGCTACTAAAAGAACTATGGGCCATAAGCTTATCATCCATACAGTGAATTCAACAATACCTATCCAGCCATAGCTAAGAGATCGTTTCACCTTTTCAATAAACCCACCTTGCTGCTGCGGTTCATAAATATATTCTTTTTCATTGAATAATCGTATATGCAAGGTGCTGTATGCCACTTGATCATCCAAATAGCGCAAGCGTCCTTCTTTGCTTTCTATTTCTTCTTCAAGTGTACGGATGGAATTTTCAACCGTGACTATATCATCAATGTTCTGTGCTTTTGCCAATAATTCCCTATAACGTTGCAAATATGCCCGTTTATGTGCCAAGCGTGTTTGTATATCCACATATTCTTCCGTAATGTCACGCGCTTGAATGCTTTTATTGACAATGGTATTACCACCATTTTCTAAAGCAATAATAAGTTTATCAAAATGGATGGCAGGCACTCTTATCATTAATTGATGAGAAATTTCATGGGAATTATTTTCTGTTTCCTCTTTTTCATAATAACCGTCAATTTTTTTGAGAATAGTATCTATATTTTTTTTCGCTTCGGCTATACTTTCTGTGCGAATGGACATTGAACCATCTTTAATGATTTTCTTTTTATCTGCCTGTGACGTAAAAGACAGAGGTGCTTCTTTATCTTCTTTACTTTGCGGTGATTGTGTATTATCAAATTGCTCACTACCGGATGGCGGTGCTATACGAAATTTTTGAACTGAGGAATCTTGGATATTTTCTTGTTCATCTTTACAAGAAGAAAAACAAATCAGAATCAGCAAAAGCACAAAAACATTTTTCATATATATGTCCTTTACAATTATACGTCAATAATATTAATACTCGAAATTGTCTGATATTGGAGTTTGCGGTATTTCTCATCTTTTCACATTGCGAAAATCAATCCTGCACATCTGCTTAATCTCTCACATCCTGTTATGTTCAGATAATTACGGAATAGTGATGGTGCCAATATCCACAACTTCTTTTTTACCATTCATTCGCAAAGTAATTTCTTGTTTTTTTTCTTGAGGTGTACCATAATTTGTCCAAATATAAGCAGTGATTGTTGTTGGTCCTGCGATGGATTGTTGTCTGTCCCCATAATAATGTGCTTTGATGGTATAGGTGCCGGAAATCGGTTTTTTGAGTGAAAATTCTTCGGGTCCATAACCGCCCGTTAAATCACGTGATAAATTTCCTCCGATTTTTGTACGCGGATTGCTATAATAACATTTTTCTTTTTGCGGATCAATCACCCATAAATCAATATCGCAATTATCTGCGTCCCAATCTATGACAATGCGTAATCCTAATGGTTGAACCATCAATAATTCGGGGTGAATATGATTGGTTTTTACCGATGTGCCTGCTTTAGCAATAAGTGCATTCATTTCCGTTAAAGCAATTGTCTGAATTTCAGGAAAACGGCTGTCCCATTCGCGTTGTGACAAAGCATATAATGTATCCACTGCTTCTTGATACATACCCGCTTCGGCAAGTGCTAATGCCAGATCACGCATGGATTGTGGTTCTTCTTCGCGCATGGTATAAACTTCTCTGAATATTGCCACTGCTTCGGAAGCAAAACCATACTGTAATAATCGTCTGCTCAAAATTCGTAATAATCGTTGACTTTCTATTTCTAATTCGGCAAGATTGGATATAATACGCAATGCTTGTTCTTTTTGACCTTTTTGATAAAAAATATCTGCGGCGTCCATATAAAACATCGGTAAATGTCCAAAATTCTGCCGTAATTGTCTATAAACACTATAACGTTCTTTATCGGATGCATTGAGTAATTCAACGCTATATGTCATGGTCGGCACAGGTTCTGCAAGTGTAATTTTCGGTGGCTGTGCTGTGGGTATAGCTGACAGTGTTGAATTGTTTTTGCTTACACTTCTTTCCTCAAAATAAAGGGTTTGAGTATTATCAGAGTTTGGTGCAACTTGTCTGTTGTAAGTATTTATAACACCGCCGAGGCAATTAGCGTATTCAGCCGAAAAGTTACCTGCAATCACTTGCACTTGTTCAACAGCAAAACTCGATACAGAAGGTGCAGTTCTTTTACCATTTGCACCAAGCCCCCCTGTGAATTGATCCTGCATATTTTCATTGTCAAAAAAGAATTCTGTGCGCTCCGGTCTTGAAACACGGACAACAGGTGCATCATTACCTGCAATAACATCCGAAGAAAGTGTTACAGCATTCTGAACAGATTCTACGGCAATTTTGGTATTCTTTTCTCCACTTCTTTCTCGGGCTGATCCCTTCTTATCTGCTGTGACCGATTCCTTAAAACTTTCACCTTTAATACAAATCTCACAAATATCTCTTCCTTCAGTCAAAGCAATTTTTATATCCGTTGTTTGATCTTTAACAATTGTGATTTTCTCATAATTTGTATAATAGCCTATGTTAGATATTTCGAGAATATAATCCCCCGGCGATAATTGACGAATAATAAAACTACCATTTTTTACTGTATATGTACCTCGTTTAGTAGATTGTACTTTTACGAGTGAACCCGGTAAAGATTTGCCGCCAATAGTAGATACCTTCCCTTGTAATGTTCCATATCCTTGTTTTGCTTGAGAATTAGGTATAACTAATGCTTGTAAACTATCTTTCTTTTTTTGATAGTATAATTGTATTTTTTCATGGTCATTATTAAGTTCTACGATGGCTTCTTGTTCCATTTTATAGAGCATTTCTCTTCTTTTTCTTCTCTCCTCTTCTTGCCTGTTTTCCTCTTCTGTTCTTGGTAGAAAATCAGTATTATACCATTCTTTTTTACGTGCCATTTGGCTAATCGTTTTTTGCAGAGTATTTGTGTGTTTGTTTTGTGCTATACTGTCTTGTATTTTTACTAATTTAAAATATTCTTTACGCATTTCTTCTGTTGGCGGTACAATGTTATACAACACATAATCCGATAATTGCTCCAAAACAATAAGTGAGGTATTGCGCGTTACTAAAGAAAAATCTTTGCCGAGAGCCGTGATGTTTTTACTGTTTTTTTCATATTCCATATCAAGTTCAGAAAGTTTTTTTTGTGCCCATAGGCGAGGAACCAAAGGATGAGAATATGCTGATTTGACGGTAAATATTTGTTGTGAAAGTATTGTTTTACCAATGCCGAAACGTAATGTGAGAGAAAATACGGAGTCTTTGCTGCGTCCGGCAAGAGAAAAATTCCCTTGTAAGGGTTGGGCAATAGAAGGAAAAATATCCATAGGAACAGAACATTCAGCACCGAGAAAGTGCAAAGGAATGGTTGTTAATCTTTTGACAATTTCATCAGCAGATAATCCGATGGCATTAATATATTGACCACCGGAAGCCAAAGCAATATTGCGCAAATAACCATGTTCTGCACTTTGCGCCGCATGAAGTACGGTGATGGGTACGGCATTATGATTGACCGTAGGCGCTTTACCAAATGTTTGAATGCCATCACTGACAAGGATAATTTCATCTGTTTTATAGGAAGAAAAATCACAGGCATCAAATGTTGTTGCGCCATCAGGAACTAAATTTTCTATCGCTTTTCGCAAAAGTGAGCTATTTGTATATTTCCCTATGTCCCGTGCTTGTAAGGCAAATTCGATAAGCCGAACAGAATATGTGCCGCATCGCTGCAAATATTGTTCTAAAGCATCAAGAATCAGTGCTTTATTGTTTTTTTGCGATGACCCCGAATTATCCCATATAAGTGTTATTGTTGTGGGTAATGTTTTCTCTATGATTTTTGATTCGGGCACACCGGTTATATAACAATAATATGAATTGTCTTGTTCTCTTTTACCTGTGAAAATGCGGAGTGAATCATCAATACCTGCCGGTAATAAAAGAGTGAGCGGACGATTGGCAGTAAAGCGTTGAGCAGAAAATTCGGCAAAAAAACTTTTTTCTTTTTGTGTGAAAATAATATTATCAAAATCATTATATCGTAAATCTGGAGCTAAGGTACGATGTCGTAACTGTACTTCTAAAGAAAAAGAATCAATGGGATTTTTATGTTCTAAAGGCAAGAGAAAAAGCTGTCCTTCCTGAGTACGTTCCAATTGTTGTTCATACGCCAGAATAATTCGTTTATTCTTCTTTGGTATAATCGGGTACACTCTTGCACGAAAGATATTCCCTTTACTCATTTCCAATAAAGCAGGGTCAACATTTCTGCGAACAATACTTTCAAATACGCGGCGACCTTTTGCTTTTTCTACTACTACACCTTCACGCATTGTGCCATTTAATTCCATAGCAAAACGGGAAACGGTATTTCCTTCCGCAAGCGGAAATAGTAATTCACCTTCGAGGATGCGATCTGTTTCATTAAAAAAAGTCATATCCATTGTTGTAATGGCAATATTGCCGATAATATCACTTTTGATATGCAGACCCGATAAACGCAGCGGATATTCTTTGCCATCATCGGTTTTTACCATTAATGAAGGGGCGGAATATTGTTCTTTCGATTGTTGTTGATTGACAGAAGGTGGTTTTTGTCCATATCCCACCATAATCGAAGTAAAAAAACAGAGGTACATCCAAGCTAAAGTATATTTCGTGTTCATCATTATTCTCCTTTTTTTATTATCGTTGTACTATTAATCGTTGGGCAATGCGCTCGCCTTTATCTGTTTGCATTATAATCATATACATACCGCTTTTTTCAATACTCGAAAGCATAAGAGTAAGAGTATTCTCACCTTGTGGAAATTGTTGAGCATCTATGGCTGTGTCGAGTAATGAACCAAACATATCAACGATGGTTACAGTGCATGAGCGTGGTTGAGAAAGCGTGAAAGCAAAGCGCACTTCATAATCAGGTGTAGGATTCGGATAGACCCGTGATTGGATAATTACCCCATCTTCTTCTAAATGCGATGCTGTGTAAAATTGTTCACCGGTTTTTGGTTTTATTGTTGGACTCTGTAATTCTTTGCGTAATTGCGCGGCATAGTGTTCCGGCAAAGCTCTAAGAAATTGCTCTGTCGGCTCAAACCATAATAGTACTTCTGTTTTTTTGAAAAAAGGATCATCGGGATTTTCTATAGATGCCATGACAGGGACTAAACCATTTGCCGATGGCATAAGAATATCTGCTTTTTCATGTAATCGTCTGACGGCATTATGAAATACTTTATCATCAGGTGAATAATAGGAAAATAATGGTTTATTATTGCTATAACCGGTAATCATTAATGGTGCAATAGCCGTATGAGCGGAATCGGTAATTCTTATATCGCCGACACCATTGGAACGAACTGTCACCTTGCGTAAAGAAAGGATATTTTCTCCGCCAAGCCGTTCTACGATTATTTCATCATCCAGTCCACGTTTTTTTGCTTCTTTGCGCACATCAAGCCGTGCATTTTCGGTATATGTCAATTTATCTTTTGTGAGTATAATACCTAATTTTTTGAATTGTTCGGCTGTTAGAGAAAGCATACCGGGCATAGAAATATCATTCTGTGCTTGGGAGTTATCCGCTGTTTGTCCCATCATTGTATCAAAAGAATGTGGCGCAGTTGCAATTGTTTTCTCGGCGTGCGTTTTTTTTGATAATGGTGATGATTCCGGATTGGCATTTTTCATCTCTTCGCTTTGTGAAGCAAAGGTCATCGGTTCATCGGCAAGTATTTCATTGCGGCTATCGGCTAATGGGTATTGTGTGGTGCTCGTCGTCGGAGAATCACCGAAATCAAATCCATAATAGAGGACGATAAATCCAATGGCAGCGGCAGCAGATACGCCGGCAATTTTACCGGAAAATGGTAAGCGTTGTATCCAAGGCAAGGGTCGCAAACGCGGCTGTGCTGTGCCGGCATCGGCTTGAGTCATCATGGTGCGTATATCAGATTCCGACATAAGAGATGTATCGGTTTTCATAGTCTTTGAGTTTTGTAAGAGTTGTGAAAGAGTTGGCTTCGACATAAATTTTCCTTAGACAGAAATGGGGAGAATTATTCATGAACGCGGAGCAATTCGGCAAGCCGTCGTCTGCCTCGTGCCACACGTTGTTTGATATTGGATAAAGTACTGCCCTGGATTTGTTGTATTTCCTGAAGAGACATTCCTCCAACTTCGAACATGAGGACAGCTTCGCGCATGGGTTCGGAGAGTGTTTCCATTGCACGATACATAATGGCAATATCCGCAGCTGTGTCGGGCATTGTACCTCGGTCGGGGATTTCCATTGCAAAGTCTTCGTCGTAATCGGCACGAAACTTTTTATGACGGAATGAGCGTTTGTGCAGATTGCTTGCGATAGTAAAGAGATAGGAAAGAAAAGCTTCCTTATTACGCAAAGAATCGAAGTTCTGATATGCACGTAAAAGAGTATCGTGCAAGAGGTCTCTCGCCGTATCGCGATTATGTGTCATCGAAAGAATGTATCGTTCAATCTTGTGCTGGACAGGATTGAGCAAAGCCATAAATTCTTGTTGTTTTTCTTCAGAGGTCATAGTGTCTGTTTTCAATTGATTCGGCTGACAAGGGGTAAGATGCACAAGCCGAAAAGGAAGTTACTTTTCTTGAATTTTGTACATTTGAGCATAGTCGAATTCGGAGGAAAGAAGATAAATTTTGAAAGTAATTGCTTTTATTTTTTTCAAGACAGCTATTTTGCATTCCAAAACAGCATTTTTTCATTCAATTTACCATGTAAGTAAGGATTAACGTATGAAAATTACCTCTACAATGATGGAGAATATTTTACTATTGGCAATCGAGGGTCGAGTGGATACCAATACCGCTGCCGAAGCCGAAGAAGCTATTATCACGACAATAGACAATGGTGCTGCGCGCCTTGCTGTTGATTTTTCGGGTCTTGATTATGTGAGTAGTGCCGGCTTGCGGGTTTTCTTGCTTGCAGCAAAGAAAATGAAAAAAACCGGTGGTCAGATGGTTCTTTGCGGTATGAAGCCGATTATCAAAGAAGTGTTTGACATGTCAGGGTTTTCGGCATTGTTCATTATTGTCGGCACGCGCGAAGAGGCATTGAATTCATTAAAATAAGCGAGCGGTAAGTGTCGTGGAATTGTCGTAGCGATTATTCGATAATCCCATTGCAAATTTGCAGTTATCTTGGTAAGAAGCCAAGGTCAAAGATATACATTTTTATAATTGTCATCATTTGTTCCAACGTTCGTTAATGTATGAACACAACACGTATTCGTAATCCGTTTATCGGTCTGAGAAGTTTTGAAACCGATGAACAGCATTTATATTTCGGACGGGAGAAACAAGTAGCCGAAGCCACCGAGCGTTTGCAATCCAATCGGTTTCTGGCTGTCATCGGCTCTTCGGGTAGCGGTAAGTCATCGCTTGTGCGCGCCGGTGTTATTCCAACTATCGAACAAAGCAATATTTCGGGTAACTCCTTGTGGAAAAGATTTCTATTAAGACCCGGAGATAATCCCCTTGGACGTTTGGCTGCTTGCATCGCAGAAAATTTGCGCAGTGTGCTGCCGGCATCGTTCCATCACGAACACAGCATTGTTGAATCATTGCGCAAGCAGGACTATAGTTTCATCACGGAAGCTGTCCACAGTTCAGGAGCAAATATTCTTCTTGTTGTTGACCAATTCGAAGAGATATTCCGTTTCCGTCAATCGGACAATGAACATGCCGATAGTGATGCCCGACTCTTTATTGAAGCTTTGCTGTTTTTTACGAAGACCACATCGTTCAATGCCGCTGTGATTATCACAATGCGCTCAGACTTTTTGAGCGACTGTTCGGACTATGTGAACTTAACGGCAATTCTTAATACAGGCAGTTATCTTGTGCCTCGCATGACGATGGATGAATTTCGTGCAGCGGTGCGCAAGCCGGTGGAATCGTTCGGTGCTGCCATAGACAATCGTCTGGTGAATAGGATTATTACCGAAGCGGGCGATGATACGGATGTGCTGCCCATTTTGCAACATGCCATGATGCGCACATGGGATTTCTGGCGAGATAATGACATTGACTCCAAACCTATAAGTGAAGAGCATTATGAAGCCATAGGAACTATTTATGAGGCATTGCAGCGTCATGCCGAAGAGGTCTATGGTGAACTGACTCATGAACCCGACAGGCATATTGCGGAAAAGTTATTCAAAGCATTAACCAATTTGGGTGATGATAAACGCGGCACTCGTCGCCCTACGCCCTTATATGAAATATGCGCACTTGCAGGTGCAAAGCAAGAAGATGTTGTTGCGGTCATTAATCGGTTCCGTCGAGACGGGTGTGCATTCCTTATGCCGCCGCCATCCACAATACTTGATTCCGACACAACCATAGATATTTCCCATGAAAGTCTGATGCGTTTATGGGGACGCTTAAAAACATGGGTTGATGAAGAGGTGCGCTCTGCACAACTCTATATCGGTTTGTCTGCCACTGCGCAATCATATCAGCAAGGCAGAACCAGTTTGCTTGTCAATCCCGAATTGCAAATTGCTCTGGATTGGCGTATGCGCAATGATATTAATCACACTTGGGCAATGCGTTATGATGGTGGTTATGAACGCGCTATGTTATTTTTGGATCAAAGTGAAAAAGAGTTTATCCGCGAAACTGCACGGAAGGAATTACAACAAAAGCGTGAATTGAAAAGAGCGCGAGGCTTTGCATTTTTCCTTGGTGCCGCCTCAGTTGTTTCCGTTTTGCTCACTATCGGTGCATTAGTCTTAAAAGTTGATGCCGACAGCAATGCCGTAAAAGCGCTCACCAAAGAGTCAGAAGCTAAGTCACAACAAAAAGAAGCGGAAAAACAAAGAAAAGAAGCTCTTGCTCAGACAAAAATTTCCGAACAACATCAAGAAATTGCACGCAATCAACGTGAAATAGCAGAAAAAGAAAAAAAGAATGCCATCGAACAAAGACAGATAGCGGAAGTGCAAAAAAAAGAAGCGGAAAAACGTAAAGCTGAGGCTGTGCATGAGCGAGGTATTGCCGTTGAGCAAAAACAAATAGCCGAAGAGCAAAAGAAAAAAGCCGAAGAACAAAAAAGAGAAGCCGATAAGCAGCGTGAAGAAGCCGTAAAACAGAAAAAAGAAGCCGATGAACAGCGGGACAAAGCAACAAAGTTACGATTGCTTTCTATCGGACGGTCAATGGCAATTCAAGCATCTGTGCTGGCAAAAAATCCTAAAGGCGATAAAGATTTACCGTCATTGCTATCGTATCAGGCATATAATTTTACTGTGAAAAATGGCGGCTCCGCCTATGATCCTGATGTGTTCAAGGCATTATTTGCCGTTGCCGATGATAAAGAAGATAAGCCCATTTTGCGTGGACATACCGATGCTGTACGTGCTGTGGCAATGCAACCTAAAGGACAATATTGCGCCAGCGTCGGTGATGACGGCGAATTACGCTTTTGGAATCCCGAAAAACCTTCTATGACAAGTGTGCGTATGAAACCTAAGGAAACAGGTGGCAGTGACGCTCGCTCGGTTACATTCAGTGCTGATGGTCGCTATGTAGCAGCAGGATTTTTTAATGGTGTGGTGAATATTTGGGATATGAATAATCTTTCACAACAACCCGTTGTTTTAATGGGAAATACCTCATCGGTAAATTGCCTTTCTTTCGATACACAAGGTAATTCAATTATCGTAGGATGCTCAGATGGTTCCCTTAAAAAATGGGCAATTTCTTCAAACGCATTACCACAAACACTCCATAACTTTGGTTCAAAAATCAATGCGCTTGATATGAATAAAGAAGGCTCATTTCTTGTCACAGGATCGGAGGATGGTTCTATTCGTCTTATTCCCTATAATCGTCCCGATGATAAGGTTTTTGTGGTTCAGAGCACGGGTAAACCGGTCAGAGCCGTAGCATATACCCCAAATGGTGATATGTTCGGTACGGCAGATGGCGGGGGCAATGTGCGTTTATGGAAGGGTGCTAATGGATTGAGGCATTCAGAATTTGTGGGGCATACTTCAGGGGTGAACAGCTTGGCATTTTCTCCGACAGGTTCGATGATGGCTACGGCAAGTTTCGATAGAACAGTACGCCTGTGGGATTATTCCAAACCTTCTCAATCTCCGGTGGTATTCGACGGACATGATAATTGGGTTTATGGCGTAGCATTCGATAAATCAGGTGATAAAATTATTTCGGCTTCGGCAGATAAAACAGTTCGTTTTTGGGCTTCGCGTCCCGATGTGCTGGCACGTAAAATTTGCAGCCGCACACAAAGAAAATCATTAAGCGATGATGAATGGTTCAAGTATGTGGGCGATGATGTTCGTCAGGAGGAAATATGCCAGTAAAAATACTTCGTTTTTTCCTCACGTTTATTGTATGTTGCCTCATATATACTATAAATGCCTCATCACAAGAATGTGGTGATGTTGCTTTAGCAGATGCACGAAAATTTTATGAAATAGGACAATTTGATAGAGTATTTTCTACTCTGGAACCTTGCATTGATAATAATGGATTAAATGATAAACAAAAAGTACAGGCATACCGATATTTGGCAATGAGTTTTCTGGCTCTTGACAGTAATGATATTGCCTTGGCAAGCGTAGGAAAATTATTAAAAATTGAACCGAATTTTGAACCCGATTTATTTGACCCCGTCCGATTTATTGAACTTGTGACGCTGATTAAACAAAACAGCAAAAGAGTATTGGTAACTTCTGTGTCGAAGAAAGCGGAGGATTTATTGGCTGCTCCCGCAACGGTTATGGTTATTACTCGTGACCAAATTCTTCGCCGCGGTTATCTTGACTTGGAAGCAGTGCTCAGCGATTTACCCGGTTTTGCAATTTCACGTACATTCGGAGCAACATATTCCAATATTTACACACGTGGCTATCGTTCCAATAATACCGACCGTACAATGGTATTGGTTGATGGTGTGGAAGAAAATGATTTATGGACGAATATTGCTTATTTCGGGCGACAGTATCCATTAAGTAATGTCAAAAGAATTGAAGTGGTGTATGGTCCTGCATCAACGATGTATGGTGCCAATGCTTTTTTAGGCGTTATCAATATTATTACCAAAGAACCCGATGAATATATTGGCGATAATGCTTCTCTTGGTGTGTCTGCCCATGCAAATTATGGTTCATGGAATACACGCTATGCCGATGTTACTCTTTCGGGTAAAACATCGGGTATGGCTTTATCATTAACCGGGCGTGTGTTCCGTTCTGAAGAAATGGATTTATCTCGTTTCCCCGATTATGATTATTCGCCCTCATTTTATGATAATTTCGATTATCAATCAGCTCTTAGCATCACGTCAAATGCCGCATCGTTTGTCAGAACCAATAATTTAACGGATAATAATCCGCTTTATACTATTGAACGTAATGGCAGTGGCGATACTACCGCAGTTCGGCTTACCCAAGCCGGTGCAGAGAAAGCTCGTAATTTCGACAAAGCTGCTTTGCAGGAAAATGTGAATGGTAATCCGGTGCGTTACTCTAATATTACCGACACATATTTGCTTGGCGCAAAAATGACCATATCCGATTTTACTTTGTCATTTCAAACATGGCGTTCGGAAACAGGCGGCACAACATATTTTACAGACAATAATGAAGCAGGAGCAAAAAATGGCTCTCTCTGGATACCGCTGCAAACAGCATTTTATGTGAAATATGAAAAACAAATTAATGATAATCTTTTTATCAGTAATTTAACCCAATACCGTTCTCATGAATTAGACGAAGATACAAAAGCTGTGTATCTTTTAAACTATTCCAATGGCGGACGCAATTTCTCCCGATTATTAGCCGACAGAGCACCTGTATGGATAACCGAATATTATTATGTTCTTTCACGACAATTACGGAATGAATTAAAGGCATTATTTACCTTAGGACCATCCTTTGATATTATCGGTGGTCTTGAAGTACGTTCCTCGCAAATTCAAGGTGATTATCTTATCTCTTATGCGCCCCCGCCTGTGGACAGCGGCACATCATCAATCGGTCTTGGCGGCGACAGTTTCGATCAACAGGATATAGGACTTTATGTGCAATCAACATATAGAGCAACGGATAATATAAAAATTGTGCTTGGCGGGCGTTATGACCAAACCCGCATCCGAAGCGTTGCACAATCCGCATTTAATCCGCGACTTGCTGTCGTATTTACACCCGGTGATTTTGTATTTAAAGGAATTTATGCCACTGCTTTCAAACAACCGGCAATTTATCAGCGATACTCCACGAATACCGCACGTCAAGTGACAAATCCCGGATTAGATAATGAAAATGTCAGTAATATTGAAGTCAGTGCCGGATGGAAAATAACCGATGATATTTTTGCAGAAGCATCATATTATCGTGCATCGTATGATAATGTCGTGGGTACAGTATCTGTTATTAATCCAAAAACAGGTAGTCCGACAACAAAAAATGATGGAGTCGGCTCGCTGCGTATTCAAGGTATTCAGGCATCAGTGACAGCACAATTAACATCGCATTATTCACTCTACGGTAATTTTACATACACCGATCCTTATAATACAGAAAAAGGTGAAGTGCGTGTGGGTGATATACCTTCCGTTTCCTTTAATGTGGGTGCGGATGCTTTGTTCTTAGATATTATTCGTGTGAATATTCGTGCGAATTATATCGGAGAACGTCCTACCGGAGTGGGTACTTCCGTGCCTGCAAACCCTTTTGGAACATTCAGTTCGGTACTTTTACTCAATGGTACAATATCTGTAGAAAAATTAGTTCCCGGTATAACAGGACAATTAATTCTCAACAATATCACAAATCTTGAATATTTTGATCCGGGTGTACGCAGTGCCGATGGTGGTTTCTATTCGGCACGCACTCCGCAAAGAGAGCAAAATATTATGTTCCGCATTATGTACGACTTATAATATCTTTATACTTTATGACATCTCACGGCAATTCTTATACGCATGATACAATGTCAAAACACGTAGTGTCCGAAAAAATGGACTATGATTATATGAAACCACGTGAATTATGTTATCATACCGATGAAATAGTTCCCGATATATCGTTACCTGATTTTATTGCGAGCTCCTTGCAGATTATTGAGCAAACTATCGTAGAAAAAAATCTTATATTTCGTCGGGCAAGTATTGCAGATATTGAACAATTATTTGCATTTATAAAAACGCGTTATCCTTTAGATATTGCCGAAGAAATAAGCACCTATGATATTTATCGGTTTATTACTTTTGGTCATGGCTTAGTCGTCCAAACACAGCAAGGTAATATTGTTGCCTGTTTATTCGAGGTCGGTTATGATACAATAGAGAGAACATCATATACATTGCGTTTGGCAGTTGATCCTGTATTGAGTGGATTGAATATTGGTCAAGCATTGATTGAATATTCTTGTTTACTGGCGATGAAACGCGGTTCTAAAGTAAAACGCGGATTATTGGATTTAGAAAATTTCCCTTCCGCACATATTCTCATCAATAAAGTCGGCTGGATTGCAGAAGCCTTCTACCCAAATCTTGCTCCATTGGGCACATGCTTTACTATATGTTTGCCATTACATAAACGCGGATTTTTGCAAAATAGAGTGAATATTTCCGCTTTACCTCATTATATATCACACAAAAAAGAAGATAAAGATTATGTTGTAGCTCCTGCTCATAGCATCGAATATATCCATCAAGCATATAAAGAAAATTTCCGTGTGATTGCCTATATCAAAAAAGGTATTCTCAATAATCATGATAATTTCTTTTTAGTGCCTGCATCAACTCTGTATTCATAAATTTCGACAATAGTGCTCATGCCGGTTTTTGAGCGCATAGAGTATAATGGAGAATAACAATATGCCGGATTATACATTTTCTCCAATCGGTTATATTCAAACCCTTCGTGAAAAAAAATACGAAGCTCCTCGTCAGCCCGATGTCGGTCATCAAAATATTACTTCGGTCATAGAATTATTGCCTCATTGTAATTATGAACAAGCTTTGGATGATATTCAAGGATTTGAACGTCTGTGGCTTCTCTATGTGTTTCATAAAAACACTCATTGGAAACCCAAAGTACGTGTGCCGCGGGGCAGAACAAAAAGAGGTGTTTTTGCCACACGTGCACCATATCGTCCCAATAATATAGGTATTTCATGTGTCCGATTACTTGATATTCGTGGCAGACATATTATTATTGCCGATGCCGATATTCTTGACGGTACTCCGCTTCTTGATATTAAACCCTATATTCCTTATATGGATTCTTTCCCTTTATCGCGAGCAGGTTGGGTGGATGAACTTGCCGATGTACCTGTATTCAATATTCAAGAAAGCCCCGATGTAAAAATCATATTAGATACTTGTGTGTCGGAGGATGACAGCTTATTGCGTATGACTATTTACGATATGTTAAGCAATGATCCTTATCCGCATCCGTATAGAAGAATTAAACATATTGACAATAATATATTTATGCTGGCTGTGCGATATTGGCGAATTACATATAGTATTCATGAAAATATTATTACTTTGCAATCCATAAAACGTGAGGAATAATTATGAGCAATTTTAGTGAAATTATAAATAGGATACTCTAATGACTATCGGTATTTCTATGATTGTGCGTGATGCGGAGCATACAATTGAACGTGCTTTGCAATCATGTACATTTGCTTCACAAATTGTGGTCGTGGACACAGGCTCAAAAGATGCCACTCCACATAAAGTATTACGCTATGGTGCTGAATTACATTTTCTTACATGGCGTGATGACTTTTCATTTGCTCGTAATTATGCTCTGGGATTTATGCGCACAAATTGGATAGTACAACTTGATGCCGATGAATATATTGAAAACCCTGAACAATGGACTAAAAGTATTGCATCCATACATGATACACATACTATTGCGGGTGGGCGCATACAACTGGGTAATGTATTGGAATCGGGAGAAAGTCGCCATCATCATTCTTATACACGATTGTTCAGAAATAATCGTGATTTTTATTATGAAGGTTCTATTCATGAACAAATTGCACCTTCTATTGAAAAAGCCGGTTTTGTGATAGAAACATTGCCATTATCAATTATCCATGTCGGATACCAAGAAAATAATCAACAAAAATATGAGAGAAATGCTCGTATTATTGATGCAGAATTAGTAGGAAATCCTGATGATCCTTTTTTATTGTATCATGCCGGAAATACAGCTTTTGCTCTTCATAATTATACAGAAGCCCACGAATATTATGTGAAAGTCCATCAAAGCACACAATTATCGGAGGAACAACAAGATATAATACGAATGCGGCTTGCACAAATAGCAATTGCTCAATCGGATTATGCCGCTGCAAAACAATATATGCAAAACCCATCGGCATATAGTGAAATTGAAGGGCTGCGTCAGTATCTTTTAGGGTCAGTATTCGCCATCGAAGGGCATTATGCCGATGCCATTGCTTCATTACATAATTCTCGTATTTCTTCAATGGTAAACAGAAAAAATGTTGCTGAATTTATTCAACAATTACGTACATTAATCTAATTTTTTATTACAAAAGTGAGAATTATTATGGAAAACTTCGATCGCAAAAGTCATTGGGAAAATATTTATCGTACCAAACAACTTGATGAGGTAAGTTGGTATCAGCCCACACCGGAAACATCGCTCCATTTTCTCGAGTATTTTTCTGTACCTCTTCATGCAAAAATTATTGACATCGGCGGTGGCGACAGCTTTTTTGTTGATTATTTGCTTGATAAGGGCTATCAAAATATTACCGTTCTTGATATTTCCCAAGCCGCTATTGAAAGAGCGCAACAAAGACTGGGCGAAAAAGCCATAAAAGTGCAATGGATCGTA
>JAFLBY010000129.1 GCA_017302855.1 Candidatus Kapaibacterium sp. | reverse complement strand
GAATATCCTTACACGCATTACGGCACAAAAAGGATTATTCTGATGAATTAATGAGCGTATATAATGGTAAGTATGGAATCCGGATATTGCCAACATCTATCAATGAACTTTTATATACTTGGGGTAATCACAAAGATATTTCCAAAACTGAAGATTTCCCAATTCATCTGTGATTGTTGGGACAAATTCAGAGACAAATGTGAAGAATTTTGTTTGGATAGAGACACAAATTTTTGTAGTTTTGGGGATAGGAATGGCGTTTTGCGTTAATATGGGAGGCATAGATTTGCAAAAGTACTTCATTGACAAGCAATGTTTGTATTCAGTAACTGACCAAATCTGACTTCCGATGGCGGTACTTGTAATTTAAAAAAGACACAACAAATTGACATCTACAAACAGAAAAGTAAACCTTAAAAATAATTTATATGAAAGTAAAAAATACAAACGGGACAGCAACAAGAAGTTGTAAATGTGGTACTTGGATTGAACATTGGAGAAATTTTAGTGGGCAGTTAGCAACAATCTGTAGAGCTAAAGGTTGTTCAAGAAAAGACATAGTTGGAGCTCATGTGAAAAAATGTAACAGTTCAGACAATTATGAGTATATCGTCCCATTTTGCAACTTTCATAATAAACAAAGTGATTGCATTGAGTTAAATGATAGAACTGTTTTGACTCCAGCTAATAAAAATTTTACATGTAAATAAAATGGAAGAAGAGAAAAGACAACATTTGGAATTCATTCAGAATATTACTACAAGAATGAATGCTAATTCATTTCAAATTAAAGGTTTGTCAATAACAATAGTTTCTGCATTATTAGCAATATATGCATCAACACCTAAAATCGTGTTTATATTTATTGGAATTCCTCCAACTTTACTTTTTTGGTTCTTGGACAGTTATTACTTACTTCAGGAAAGGAAGATTAGGGGTGTTTACAATGATGTAACAGGACTTAAACAGATAAATCATGTTAGACTGTACGAAATACCAATAGAAAAATATACAAAGGAGATTGATAAACAATTTTCATTTTGGAATGTATTTCTTTCAAAGACAATTATGTGGTTATATCTTTCAATGATAGTTTTTCTAGTGATTATTGGTGTTTTACTTAATTTTAAGGATTGTTTAATTAATTAATATGAAGATCGTGGGAAAAAGACAAGTGTTTTACAGCTTTCATTATGTACAGGATAATTGGCGAGTATCCCAAATACGTAATATTGGTCAAATACATGATAATAAACCCGTTTCTGACAATAAATGGGAAGAAGTTAAAAAGAAAGGTGATAAAGCAATACAGGCATGGATTGACGAAAACTTAAATTATCGTTCTTGTATTGTTGTATTAGTAGGTGAGAATACCGCAAGAAGAAAGTGGATTGATTATGAAATAGAAAAATCGTGGAATGACGGTAAGGGAGTAGTTGGTATTCATATTCATAATCTTAAAAACAGTAAAGGTGAACAGGCAAATAAAGGTTCAAATCCCTTTGATCATTTTTCAGTTGGACAAAACAAGAAAAAGCTTTCATCAATTGTAAAATGCTATGATCCACCATATAAGTCAAGTACTTATGTTTATGACCATATAAAAGAGCATCTTGAAGATTGGATAGAAGAAGCAATTAATATAAGAAACGAGTATAAATAAAGCAGGAAACTTTAAAAACCGTTTTTCAAAGTGGGTGTTTGCGCTTTTATAACAGTGAAGTGCTCCTGCGGCACACGCACAACATTGGCAACAAGTGTAGAAAGACAGCGATATCCTAATACGATAAATAAAATGTAAATTGAAAAAATGAATATGGCTAAAAAACAAAAAACAACAGATACGTTAAACCTAGAATCCATTCTGTTTAATTGCAGGGAGTATCTACGAAGTAATGCATCGCTGAATGATAAAAGGGACTTGCTTTTAACACTGGTTTTCTTGCGATTTATTGGCGAGAAATTTGAAAACACACAGAATGATATGAGGCAGGAATGTCTCAATCAAGGCATTACAGATGAGGAGATAATAAAATCATTTCTCAATAGCCCAAGTCGTTATAAAGGCATCGCCTTTGTTCCTGAAAAAGCAAGATGGTCTATGATTATTGATCAGCCTTCGTCAAAATTAAATGCCACGCTTGATGATGCTATTCAAGAGCTTGAAAATAGTGGCGATGCATTGAAGGGTTGTATTCGTATGGGATTGTTTACGCAAATTAACCTCGAAGCCAATGTCATTAAAAAAGTTGTGGACGAGGTGAATAAAATATCGCACAAAACTTTTGGCGAGGAAAAAGATTTGATTGGACGTGTGTATGAGTATTTTCTCAAATCTTTTGCGGTGAATGCCACTAAGGAAGAGGGCGAATTTTATACGCCTCATGATATTGTGGAGTTGATTGCAGCTTTTATTGAGCCTTATGATGGTACTCTTTATGACCCTTGTTGTGGTTCGGGAGGTATGTTTATACAGTGTGCCAAGTATGTAGAAGAAAAGCAAGGCGACATCAAAATGGTAAATGTATATGGGCAGGAGAGAGACCCTGCCACCTATCGCCTTGCCAAAATGAATTTGGCTATGCGTGGGATTTCACATCATTTGGGAGAACACAATGCCGATACTTTTTCAAATGACTTGCATAGAGGTTTGACCTTTGATTATATTATGGCTAATCCGCCTTTTAATCTGAAAAAATGGTACGACATATCCATGAGTAAAGACAGCCGCTGGGCAGACTACTCAGTGCCATCAGAAGGCAATGCCAACTATGCTTGGATATTGCATATGCTCTCAAAACTAAAGGCAGGCAAGGGCGTAGCAGGTTTTTTATTGGCGAATGGGGCATTGGGTGATGGTGATGCGTTCGCTATTCGCAAAAAACTCATTGAAAATGATAAAATTGAAGCTATTGTGGTGCTGCCAAGAGAGTTATTCTATACCACCGATATTTCTGTAACCTTGTGGATTTTGAATGAAAATAAAAAGGGCGGTATGTGGCACGGTAGAAAACTGCGTAACAGACAAAAAGAAATTCTCTTTATGGATTTACGCCAATGGACGGAAAACCCTGTGAAAAATGAGCAGAAAAAGAAAGTAGAGCTAAAAGCCGACCAAATAAAACGTGCCACAGACATCTACTTCCAATGGCAAAGTGAAGGAACAGACGGGGCAAACTATGCCGAACCCGAACTTTACCGTTCTGTGGGCTTTGAGGAGTTGAAAAGTAATAATTTTTCACTTGTGCCGAGCCGATATATCGAGTTTATAGACCGTGATACCACCATTGACTACCACCAAGTACTGACCAAAACAGCCACAACCGTGGCTGACCTATTGAAACGACAACAACACAATGACGAAACTTTACGCAACGCCCTAAAACAACTTGGTTATGAGTGTGAATAGTGAAAATACTGACTTCGTTAGACTTGGTAAGTGTATCGAGGAGGTTGCATTGAAATTAGGGGAAAACAGTAATATTGAAATTAGTGGTATTAACCTCGAACAGGGTTTTATTCCAACTGTGGCAGATATGAATGGAATTGATAAAAGTAAATATAAATTAGTTCCTATTGGCTGTTTTGCTTGTAATTTAATGCACATTGGAAGAGATGTAAAAATACCTCTTGCCTATAATGATACTGATAAAAATATTGCAGTATCACCAGCATATTATGTGTTTAAAATCAAGGAAAGTGAGAAAGAAAATATTTTGGGATATTATTTAGAAATATTACTTACCAGAAATGAATTTGGAAGACTAACTTGGTTTCACACTGATAGTTCTATTCGTGGCAATCTTTTAGTTAGTGAGTTTTGCGATATTCAAATCCCCCTTCCCTCTATCGAGGTTCAGCGTGAATTAGTAGCGACTTACAATGGCTTAAAGGCATTGGCAGAACAAAACGAAGCCTTAATCAAACCACTCACCGAAGCCTGCCAAGCCTATATTGTGGATTGCAAAAAAAAGTATCCCGAAGTGGAATTGGGGGGGTACATAAATGTATATGACAGAATAAATATTAATGCAAAAAAACTTCCATTTTGTGGTATCAATAAAGATAAAACATTTATGCCAACAGTTGCAAATACAAATGAATTAGACAACTCAAAGTATAAAATTGTTGAAAAAGATGTATTTGTATTTAGTGGAATGCAAACGGGTAGAGATGTTTGTATTCGTTTAGCTTTGTATAATAAAGAGGAACCAATATTAGTATCGCCAGCTTATACTACTTTTGTTGTAAAAGATAAGTCGGAGATTTTGCCTGAATATTTATTTATTCAATTTAATCGTTTCCAAATGGATAGATATGGGTGGTTTCTAAGTGATGGTAGTATTCGTTCCAATCTTGATTGGAGTGAGTTCTGTCGTATTCAAATTCCGCTACCACCACCCGAAGTACAACAAGCCATCGTAAACCTATACAACTGTGCCGAAGAAGCAAAAAACATTGCCAATGAAGCACGAGAAAAAATGAAAATACTTTGTCCTGCACTGGTACAAAGAGCAATAAATAAATAGTTATAAAATAAAAGGTTTGATATTATGAAAGGTAAGTATTACGAAAGCGACTATGAAGAGGCTCTCATCGAATTGCTTGTTCAGCAAGGTTGGAAGTACACACACGGCGGTAGTATATCTCGCAACAACCGTGAAGTGTTATTGGTAGATGATGTAACCACTTATCTTCAGCAACGCTATAGCGATTTACAGGGTAGTGATATTGAAGAAATTACTAACCGCTTGCGCTATGTAAGTGGGCAAACCCATTTCGAGTTACTTCGTAATACCTATTACCTTATTCGTGATGGTTTCAGATATACACGCAACCAAGACGGGAAAGCATTTGACATAGAATTTGTGGATTTTGAAGCACAGAATACAAACAATATTTACCGTTGTGTCAATCAGTTTGAAGTAGGTTATGGACCAAAAAACGACATTCGCATACCCGATATATTGCTTTTTGTCAATGGTATTTCTTTGTGTATCTTCGAGCTTAAAAATCCAACTGATTTTAATGCAACAATTGCAGATGCTTATGAGCAAATCCATACTCGATACAAAAGAGATATATCCCATCTTTTGCGTTACGCTGTACTCTCTTGCATCAGCGATGCCACAGTAAATAATACAAAACTTGGAACAACCTACACGCCATACAATCATTATTATGCGTGGAAAAAGGTAAACAACGAAGACGAATCCGCCCAACGTGGTGCAGACCAAGTAAAAACCATAGTAGCAGGCGTTTATGAGCCAAATCGGTTTTTAGAGATTATTCGAGATTATGTCTATTTCCCCGATAAAAAACACGACATAGAAGAAGAAGTGGTGTGTCGTTATCCTCAGTTTTTTGCTACTCGAATGTTGAGAGATAGTGTAGTAAAAGCACACACGGCAAACAGCCGCAAGGGTGGTACTTACTTTGGTGCTACGGGTTGTGGCAAAACTTATACCATGATGTTTTTGGCTCGACAGTTATCATTGCGTTGCCATGAGCTGGGTTCTCCTACTATTGTAATGATTGTGGACAGAGACGACCTACAAACCCAAGCAGGTAAATTATTTCTTCGTTCTGAGGAGTTTTTATCACTGGGGGCAGCTAAAATAATTGGAGATAGAAAAGAACTCAAAACAGAACTGTCCATCAGAGAGTCTGGCGGTTTTTTTATTTGTACTATTCAAAAATTCTGTGAGGAAATAGGAGAGCTAAATACCCGAAAAAACATTATTTGTTTTTCAGATGAAGCACATCGCAGTCAAGTACGTTTGAATATACAGTTAAAAGTAAAAGATAGAAAAGCTAAAAGTAAGACCGAAGCACAAAATCTAAAAGAAAATGATGCTCCTATCGGAGCATTTATAACCAAGCCTTATGCAGAGCATCTGCGCAGTGCATTCCCTAATGCTACATTTGTAGGTTTTACAGGCACTCCCATAGAAGAAACTATACAAGTCTTTGGTGATGTGGTGGATAAATACACGATGCAACAATCTGTAGAAGATGACATTACAGTAGCTCTAAAATACATTCCTCGTATAGCCAATGTAACCCTGGATAGCGAAAAAGTAAAAGAAATAGATGCCTACTACAAGCAATGTGCTGATGAAGGAGCGACAGAAGATGATGTAGCTGCCAGCAAAAAGGCAATGAGTGCAATGGAAGTAATCCTTGGAGATGATAAACGTTTAAGCCGTCTTGCAAAGGATATTATTGAGCATTACAGCAATGCTTGTGAAAATAAACCCGATATAGTACAAAAGGCAATGATTGTATGTAGCCAGCGTAAAATTGCATACCGATTACTCCAAAAATTCAGAGTACAAAAGCCCGAATGGTTTGAGGAAAAGAAGTCATTTGACGACACCAAACTCACTGCTAAAGAATTAAGGGAACTTTCGCCAATGCCTACTATAGCAATGGTCGCCACACGTGGAAAAGATGACCCGAAGGATATGTATGACTATTTGGGCGATAAGCCCAGAATTAAAAAGCTAGATGATGCTTTTAAAACAGAAAAATCAAATTTCCGCATAGTTATAGTAGTCGATATGTGGATTACGGGATTTGATGTACCGAGTCTTACATACCTGTACAACGACAAACCTCTACAAAAACAAACGCTGATTCAAACCATTAGCCGAGTCAACCGGAAATATAAGGGTAAAGAGTTTGGATATATTATTGACTATATCGGTATTCGCAGCAATATGATGGAGGCAATGCGTAAGTTTGGAGGTGAAACATTTGGTCCGAGTGAAGATGATGTTCAACAGGCCTTAGAGGCTCTTATTATAGAGTTGAAAATTCTCCGTGATGTATTTGTAGATTTTGACATCACTCCATTTATTGATTCAAAAACAACGCCACTAGAGAGATTAGAGTGCCTTTCTTCGGCAGCCGACTATATAATTACATTGACTACACATCTAAATCTAAGCGATGAAAAAAATAAGCCCAAAAAAGTTAGTGTAAAAACATTCTTTTTAGCCCATGTGAAGAGGTTGAGAACTGCTTATGACATTTGTCAGCCATCGAATGTACTTTCAAATGAACAACTGTCTTTGTCGCAATGCCTTATGGCAGTGGCATCTTATATCAAAAAAACTTCGGGAGAAAAACACGATACGGAGAGCATGAATCGTGCAGTTGAAAAAATGGTTGCAGAAGCCTTGAAATGCAATTCTGTTGTAAATATTCTACAAACTGATGTAGAAGAGAGTATTTACAGTCCCGAGTTTATTGAACAATTGGAGAACATAAAATTACCAGCTACCAAACTCGAAGTTTTGGTTAAAATGCTTCGTAAGTCAATCAGAGAGTACAAAGACACTAACAAGATAGCAGCAGAAAAATATGAAGAGTTGCTGAAAAGAACTCTTGAAGAATACCATAATAGAAGAGCGAGTTTGTCTTCTGAAGAAGCCACTTCAACTCAAACAGAGGCAATAGATTCAATAATTAGAAATGCGACACAACAGGCTTTAGACATACTTTCAAAATTAGGAGAAGACAAAGATAGTTTTAGAAAACTGGGATTGACTTTTGAGGAAAAAGCATTCTATGATATTTTGATGCATCTTCGAGATAAGTATAATTTTGAGTTTGGTGTGGATAAAAAAGTAGGCGGCCTGATTATAAACGATAAATGTAAGTTGTTAGCTCAGAAAATCAAAGAACTGATAGATACACAATCATCGTTTACGGATTGGCTCAACAATAACAATGTACGAGCAGACCTGAACCAAAAAATATTCTTCTGTTTGATAAAAAATGGTTACCCACCACAACATAATGACGAGGTGTTTGATCAAGTAATGGAACAGGTGGAAAATTTTAAACACAAAAATTAAAAACGTAATACACATGGAGATAGACAATAATATTAAAATTCAATAAAGACAATGGTTTACAAGGATAGACGACAATTAATCACTTTTGCATACAGTCATAACCATTGAGCAACTCAAAGGTAATTTTGTAGAAAAATTGGGATAAAGCGTGGACTGATGCCGTAGTGAAAAATATTGCGCTTTTTTGAAAAATGACACTACTATTCCCATTAGACTACGTGTATATGTTCAGTAAAACTCATGGAATTTGATAGTCTGGGCATTCTCCTCTTGTACACAAGAACAGTAAAGACTAAAATATTGTTGCATTTATAATCAGTAATTAAAAAATTATGACACCTTTTGTGGTTGCGCCACCGTTCGTTGATATTTGTATAAGGTAATAATAAACCGATTTTACGATGGATGTCAGTCTAAACTCAGATCAATTTTTTGGTTTTTATCCGGTGTTGCAAGGTGGTGTTGGCATGGCTAAAGACATAAAATTTACATTTTATGGAATCATGTGGTCAGGTGGAACGGTGCAGCATGGGGTAATTGGACTGAATTTGGTGTTGGAGTGAATATAAAAGCCGCTGATGGTTTGAATATCAACCCACAGATAGGGGTCTTAGGCGGCACATTACTTTCATCAGGTGCTGATGGTACACCGGGAAGATTTGGAGATGGGATCGTACCTAATATTACTGTTAATTTAGACAAATCATCCGTAGAAGGTCAGTTGTATGCCGGTTTTTATCTTCCTGTCAGAGATGAAGCGAAGCAAGCCGGTACAACATTATCATATGTACATTATTGGGTTAATGCAGGGTATAAAGTGTCCGATGTGATTTCCTTTGGCGCGCACTATGAACACTTAATCAATTCCGGCGGTTCGAATGTAAAAGAGTCAACAGATGTTTATCAATGGGTAGGACCCTATATTCAATTCCGTAAACCGGGTGGAGGTCATTTTGTGCGTTTCTCCGGCGGAACTGATATGGCTAAAGACAAAGACATCAATGGTAATGATATAGAGAATCGAGATGGCTTTTTCAAACTTACATTAGGGCTAAGTTTGTAAGTAGTTCTAAAAAGTATACATAAAAACGCTTTGAGGAAGCTCGAAGCGTTTTTTTTATGGGGTAAATGCTCTCTGTCCCATAGCAAGTACATAGAGAATAATCAAGATTGTTCTATCCGATTATCGAACAAATAAGTGATAATACTCATTGTTGATGACACTATGTTCTTGTAAATTGCATACCATCATTACTCTCAGAGGGGTTAGAGTATAAATTAACAATTTTAAGGGAAATTTTCATGAAATTACTTGACAATGCAACATTGCGCAAGAAACTTCTTTATTTGGTGATCGCCTCCGGCGCAATAGCTATGCTCATCATTGTTATGTCATATCTGGGTATGAATACAATGCATGATTCAGTAGGTACAATTTATAGGGACAGAGTTGTTCCTTTAGCACACTTAAAAAAAGTATCTGATTATTATGCTGTCAATATCGTTGATGCAACTCATAAAGTTCGTAATAGTGAATTGACCTTTAAAGAAGGACTTGACAATATTACAGAAGCACGCTTGGGAATATCGAAGGAATGGCAAGCATATACATCAACATTTCTGACATCAGAAGAAAAACAATTAGTGGAGAAAGCTTCGAAAGAGTTTACGGTGGCTGATGCAACTGTTGAACATATCATTGATGTGATGCAAAGGAATGATTCATCGGCACTGGTCGCTCTTATTCAATCCGAATTATATAAGTCTATAGATCCAGTGACAGGTACGATTGCATCGCTTATTACTGTTCAACTTGATGTATCAAATCAGGAATATGAAAAATCAGAAAATGCATTTAGCATGACAAGCTGGGGACAAATTATTGCGGTGATTTTTGGTGCATTTCTTATCGGAATAATTTCCAAAGTTATCATAAAAAGTATCACGCTTAATATTAACGAGATACACAATGGTATGACAACATTTATGGATGGTAACTATGATACTCGTATAGATATTCATACTCAAGATGAATTGGGAAATATTGCCCATCAATTCAATCAAGTTGCGTCAAAAATGGAGGATATAATAAGAGAAATCAATGAGAAAATGGCAGAAATAAGCCAATTGACGAATACGAAAGAATTATTGGAGCATATAAGCATTATTGCAAATCAAGTGAATGAAGCGACGGAGCAGGTAGCGAGTTCCGCCACTCAAATATCAGCAACGACAATGCAGATGAGCC
>JAFLBY010000128.1 GCA_017302855.1 Candidatus Kapaibacterium sp. | reverse complement strand
AGTAAAAATTGAGTCATGACATTAAACACAGACGTAATTTTGTTGTCAAAACGAAAAATTGTTCCTTAATATTGTAACGTAATCGTATGAAAACATTGTTGATTTCTGTCATATTACTTGGTAACTGGGTTTTGCAATCTTATGCACAAGTAACGACAAACACAGATTCTGTAGTATCAAGTGATACTGTCTCATCAACGCTTAAGCAATCCGGGAAAATGCTGCGGCGTGACTTAGTACGGACGATGATTGTAAAAGCAAGTATGAATGTACAGTTGAAAGATTTTCAGCAAGCAGCTTCTGCTGTTATCCGTATTGCCGACAGAGATTCTTTGGCTATGGAAATCATGGCTTTTGGAATCCCTGTAGCTAAACTCTATATGAATAAATCGAAATTTATGTTTATGGATTTATTTAATGGGCGATTTGTTGAAGGCCCTGCAACAGCTGCCAATATGGCTAATGTAACGAACATTCCCCTTTCTTTCGATGATTATATCTGTTTGCTTCGCTGCGAATCACCATTTCCTGCCAGCGCATATTCCTTTGAAGGCACTACTAAATCCGGTAATAATGTTCTACGCTTCGATAGACCCGACACCAACAGAGAGTTTATCGCCGTAAATATTGAGGAATCTGTTATGAAGCAATATCAAAGGAAAGATAAAGATGGTACATTGTTGATGAATATAACGTATGCAGACATCATGACTATAGACTCTCAGTTATTTCCCAAAAAGGTTCAAGTACAAGCTCCGGGTTCTCAGTTTAGTATGACTGTCGAAAATAAAGAAATTATTCTTAACAGTACACTAAAAGAGCCTTTTATCTTCAAAATTCCGCAAGGTATTGAGAAGCAACAACTCAATTAAAGTGTTTCCCTTTTGATGAAAACCTATTTTCTGCATTTGTTATTGGTGTGTGTAATGCTGCATATTGATATGTCAGCAAAAGAGTATTGTATAGTGGCATTCATGCTACATGATAATGGTCTAAATCAAGAGAATACAACAGATTCAGCACTTAAAGTACGCATTAACCGTACAGGTAAAAGCGGACTTGACAGCACAGTCCACTACACAGCCAAAGATTCTGTCGTATTTCGTCTTTCAAAAAAGAAAGTGAGATTGAAAGGCGAAGCGAAAATGGATTATCAGCAGCAAAATCTTCAGTCTGAAGTGATTGAGATAAGTTTTGATAGTGCCACAATTAGAGCTATGGGAGGGATTGATTCTGTTGGAAAAATATATGGTAATCCAATATTTATGGATAAAGGAGAAACTTTTGCCGGTGAGAAAATTGCCTTTAATTTTAAGACAAAGCAAGGTGTGATAGCTTTGGGTGAAACTAAAGTTGGCGAAGGTTTTTATTTTGGTTCAAAAATTAAAAAAGTTGATGAAGCCACATTGTTTGTGCAAAATGGATGTTATACAGCTTGTGATGACCCTCATCCACATTATTACTTTGGCTCGCCGCAAATGAAAGTGGTAGCCAATGACAGAGTGTTTATCGATCCGGTTATTTTATATGTGGAAGATGTACCTGTGTTTATTTTACCTATTGGTATATATTTTGAAAATAATCGTGGAAGGCGTTCCGGCATTCTTGTTCCACAGCTTCCCCCATCCTATCAAATAAACCAAGGTTGGATTATTCCAAATATGGGATACTATTGGGCAATCAGTGATTACTTCGACAATAAAACAACAATGACAATTTTCACCAAAGGCGGACTTGTGTTCAATAATCTGTTTCGATACAATGTCCGTGACAAGCTCAATGGTGATATTACCTTATCTTATGGTTTACGAAGAGCTTCGCCCGATGCAGATAGAACAGTAGAATGGGGATTGAGTGCAACACACTCGCACACACTCATTCCGGACGTGTCTAATATTTCGGCTAATATAAACATAACTTCTACTTCTTTTATTCGTAATTTTTCTACAAATTTACAAGATCGCTTAAAGCAGCAATTGTTTTCAGATGCCCAATATTCATATAGGTTTCAGAATAATTCTAATTTGGGGATTACGATGCAGGCAAGCCAAAATCTATTGACTCGTGAAAGTAGTTTTGCTCCGAATATATCATATTCTATACCGCAAGTTTTTCCATTAAAAGCTATATTACAAAAATATAAAATCGTAGAATCAAGTCACTGGTTGAATGACTTTGGTATTTCATATTCAGTTAATGCAAACTATTCACGCAGTTTGACAAGATTTATCACTCCAATTACAAATGAAAATAGGATTGATACTTCGTTGAAACCTCGCGAAACTTTTATGACAATATCACATTCACCGACAATCAGTATTTCACCAAAATTGGGATTCTTTTCAGTTACTCCATCTATTTCTTATCAAGAGAGATGGTTTTTTCGTTCAATAAATCGTCGTTTTAATGAACAGAATGTATTTATTGAAGACACAACATATAGTGTTACACCGCTTCGAGAATATCGTTATTCATTTAATGTTAATGTCACAACTACTCTCTATGGTGTGATGAAGCCACGAATTTTTGGTATCAATGCCTTACGCCACACCTTCAGACCCTCTCTCACTTTATCGTATCAACCAAGTTTCGATGAAAACAACACATCATTTTTTGCTTCTTATACCGATACAACAACCCAAGCAAATGGTGCCAGAAATAATATTGTGTATTCCAAGTACGCTTTAGATGGCGGCTCAAGCGTAACGAGAGCATCACAAAGAATAAACTATGGTTTTACCAATAGTTTGGAGGCAAAAATAGCACAATCACATGATTCCATTCCGGATAAAAATCTTGAGCTTTTGCGATTTGATATTGGTGGAAACTTTGATTTTTTAGCCGACTCATTACAATTTTCAGATATTAATGTAAATTTTCGCACACCAGCACTTTCATTTATTAATTTTAACGGTTCAGCCTCTTTTACTCTCTATGATCAAGTAATTGTTAATAATTCACCCCGCCGTATAAACTCATTCCTAGTTTCATCACAGGGTTCACCCCTAAGATTGACTAGTATTTCGGGCAATTTTTCATTTACATTTTCATCAGAGGGACTCAATGTTGGTGGCTTTGGGGTCATTACCGATACAGCAACCATAGATAGCAGCGAAGTGTCATTAGGTTCACGATTTACTGCACGTAAGACCCAAGAATCACAATCGGATATTTATGGGGACTCATCTCCCGGATATACTCGCTTTGCAGTACCTTGGAGCCTCGATTTTTCATTTTCTGCACGTTATGATGAGCCTTTTGTTAATCTTATAACACGAACATTAACCTCTAATGTAAATGCTTCCTGCAATTTGACTAAAACATGGAGAATCAGCACGAATCTCAATTATGATTTAATCAATAGAACATTGTTGGCACCTCAATTTACTATTAGTAAATTAGTACATTGCTGGGCAATCAATCTCAACTGGACGCCTACGGGTTTTAATAGAGGTTATTTCCTTACATTTACAAACAATGCTGCACAGTTACGTGATATGAGACTTGAATTTAGGGACTTACCGGCATTCAGATAATTTAGAACAAATGATCAAACGCAGCTACACGAATCCGAATAATCTGTATCTTTGCACTATCAACTATGTATTACATGGGGTTTTAGAGAAATGAATCAACAATATGTTGACCGATTACTGTCACTCATGACAATGTCAGATAAAGATCGTCGCTCACAAGAAGCAAAAAGCTTGTGGGATGATGTTGTGCTGACTCAAAAAGTTCCTATTGTCCAAAACAACAAGGCATATTTTCTTCACTATGGTGATGCTAATCAAGTACTTATAGCTGGCGATTGGACTTTTTGGCAACCTGCACTTATCTTAGAACGCATACAAGATACAAAGCTCTTTTATGCAATTCATGAGTTCCCCGACACAGCAAGACTCCAATACAAAACTATTATCAACGGCAATTGGATATTAGATCCGGCTAATCGTCGTACATCAATAGAAGGCTTCGGCATGAACTCTGAATTTTGGATGCCACGATACAAAGATGAATCCTATCAAACAATCACTGAAGATATGAATCGAGGACACATAACTCGGCATTCATTGTACAGCAATCAGATGAAACAGCAGCGTGAAATCTTTTGCTACCTGCCTCCGAATTATCAACATCAATCAGACATACCTCTATTGTTAATCCAAGATGGTAGTGAAGCAATTTCTATCGGACATTTCAATACAGTCCTCGACAATCTTATTTCACAGAATATTGTTCGTTCTTGTGCGGCAGTGTTTATTCCGCCGATTGATAGAATGCACGAATATCCTGAAAGCAACGCTTATCCACGGTTTATTGCTGAAGAAGTCATTCCTTTTGTCCGAGCTTATTATGCAAGTCAACAATGCTCAATCAGTCATAAGCCACAGGATACTGCGATTACAGGTGCATCACTGGGCGGATTAGTCTCTACTAAAATTGCTTTACAGTATCCAGACATTTTTGGTGTTTGTATTCCTCAATCACCTTCATATTGGTGGAATCATGGCGATATTTACAATGCAAAGGAATTACGTAATGCAAACAAGATACATTTCATTCTTCAAACCGGAACTATCTGTGATGCACGTCAACTTACATTGAGAATGCTGCGCATATTACAGTCCATAGGTGCAAATGTTGACTATCAAGAATATCATCAAGGACATACATGGGGAAATTGGCGATCAAATTTCGCTTATGCAATGAAAGCATGGCTATCTGATAATTTGAGAAAAAATAAAGCTGCATAAATTTATAATTAAATAATTAAGGAAAGGTAAAATTCATGAATACAAAACCAACTGTTTTATGTATTGTCGGTGCATTATTCGGCAGACCATTTATGATAGAAGCAAAACGGCTTGGCTGGAATGTGCATTTGTTAACAGAAGAACGTTATCTCAAAGAAGCATGGCCCCGCGATCAAATTGATGAGGTTTTTGCCGTTCCCGATTTGTTCGATGAAAAGGTTGTTCGTAATGTTGTTTGTTATCTCTCAAGAAAAACTGTCTATGACCGGATTGTTGGTCTAGGAGAATTTGACATAGAGGTTGCCGCATCGTTGCGCGAACATACACGTATTCCGGGAATGGGTGAAACAACCTCTCGTTATTTTCGCGATAAATTAGCCATGAGATTAAAAACCGAAGAAGATGGAATTAAAGTTCCGGCATTTACAAGAATTCTCCACCACAGTCAAGTGGCTGAGTTTATGAATACAATTGAAGCACCATGGGTGCTGAAGCCACGTATGGGAGCATCGTCAGCTAAAGTTCAGAAAATGTTCCATGCAGAAGAAGTATGGAAAAAAATAGAAGAACTTGGTGATAAACAATCAAGTTTTTTGCTTGAAAAATATATCCCGGGTGATGTATATCATGTGGACAGTTTAGTGTCAGAAAGAAAAGTAGTCTATGCGTCTTGCTCAAAATATGGGACATCGATGTTAGACATTAATACGACGGGCGGAATTTTTACATCACGTCAATTGGAAAAAGGAAGTGAAGACGAACTAGCATTGCAAAAAATAAATCAAGATGTTACCAAATCGCTTGGGCTTTTACGAGGCACAATGCATAATGAGTATATAAAAAGTAAAGAAACAGGAGAGTTTTATTTCCTTGAAGCAAGTGCTCGCGTAGGCGGAGCCAGAATACCGGATATTATCTATCATGCTTCAGGATTGTGTTTGTGGCATGAATGGGCAAAAATAGAATTGGCAGAAAAAGGTTCAAAATATAAATTGCCCAAAATGAGAAATGAATACGGTGGTGGCATTTTTACTTTAGCAAGACAAGAAGAACCAAGTTTAGAACCATACAATGATCCGGAAGTGCGTTGGAAACAAAAGAAAAAACATTTTGCAGGACTAACCCTTGCTTCTCCGGACCCGAAGAGAGTCGAGGAACTGCTCATGAATTATTATCCGCGATTTGCACGCGATTTTATGGCTCATGTTCCAATTCCACAATAATGTAACATTTATACAGTGTCTGTTGAGCGGTGATGAGATAAAACTAATCGCCGCTTTTTTTTGTGTAAGCGATAACTATGTAATAAAAAAGAAACTAAATCGGGTGATAGCTCTGATTTTAAAAATGGAATGCTACCATGAAATGAGAATGAGCCGCCTGCGGTAGAAACTGTTAGATGGGCGAATCCTGCCCAACGCTCAACGATTGATTGTTCATGAGTTAAAACTTGAATTTTTGTATATGGAATTGCAACCTGGGTAATAGTCCAAACACCTGTGCGAATAAAAATATAACCATCTGATAAAGAATAACCTTTAATGGAAAGCCTGAATTTTTCTACTGCAAAAATAAAGACAAGCATTAGTGCTGCCGGAATGAAAAAGTAAGCAGAAATTAAAAAAGCAGAAACTATGAAAGGCAATACTGCGACTATTGAATCACGAATAATACAATAGTAATAAGCTTTCTTTGAAAAAATTGAAATATACGTATCAGGGAATTGTAAAGCAAAGAGAGTATCAACACATTCGGCAGTTTTCTGTTTTCTCATTACCGGAAAAAGTGTTTCTGCCGATTTAGCTCCGTTTTCTGCACTCCCTGCCGTATGAACTTCGACATATTCTAAACCAAACAACCTCATTATTGGATTTGCTCGTCGAGCGATTGACTGCATTTTTTTTGTAGGAATGATGGAATGACGTTTACTCAATAGTCCTGCATCGGTGATTACGGCTCGTCTTTTAGTTACTATCTTGAATCCATAATAACGGGCACAATGCAATACAATTCCACCAATCCAAGAAACGAACAAAGAGAAGAGCAATGTAACAACAATAAATATCCATACATTATCAACAATCCATTCAGTAGCGGCGTTTAATGTTTTATTATTTTCAACCAATTTACGCAGAACAAAATTATACTGACCAAATAGTCCCGCTGCAAAAAGTACAATTGGAGATAAGCGCGTAAGTCCACCTCGAAACAGATCGTTATTGCTTAAAGAAAAGAATGGTGTATCATCCACCTTTTCAACAAACTTTTGACTATTCGCTGATATAGCAGATGAAACGTAAGATTGTAAACTTTCAATTTCATGACGTATTGCATGCGCTTGATCAATACTTACATATTCTAATTTACCCTCAGTTGATTTTCCACCCGCAGTTTCAATTTTCACAGAGGCAATACGGAAGACACGCATCAAGGCATTTTGCACTATGTCAACATTCTGAATTCTATCAATAGGTATCGTTCGGTTATTTTTAAATAATAATCCCGAGTGGATTACTATACCATCGGCGGAAATATAAAATCGAAAATTAAAATAATAAATCAATAGTGAAGGCAAAAGTAATAAAGCTATGACAAGATAAATGATAAGTTCTACTAAACCCTCTTTAAAATTGCGCATAACTAAAAAACCGATGGCTAATTGCGGCACTATGCGCAATGCCGAATAAAATATTGTCATTGGATGAAGCCGACGACCCTGCACTTCGTTCATGTATCCTCTTCTTCCGACTTAATAAACGATTTTAAATATGTACGTAAATGCTCTGCATATTCAGTTTGTAATCCCGGAATCTTAATCGAATCTCCGGACTGCCCTGCCGTATGAATTATCAAAGACGATAAGTTAAAATATCGCTCTATCGGACCTTGATGTATGTCAATGTGCTGAATTCTCGGATATGGCACTAACACCTCGCGTAAGAATATATATCCCGTACGAAAACGTATATCTTCTTGCCCAAATGCAAATGATGAATTATCATAAACAAATTGAGCACGAATAAAACGAAAAATTATATCAGCACATGCAATTATTCCAAAACTTATGGTAATATAAGACTTAGATATAATTAATAAAATAATTGCAATAACGGCGTAAAGTACAAAATACAATAACAAATGTAAACGCCATACCGTGACTATATGACTATCTAATCTATATCGTTCAGATACAATATCCGTCACAGATTGTATTTGGTCATATATTGCTTCAGTATTGTGCAATCCATCTTCAGGCAAAGTTGATTCTTTTTGCTCCATATTATGCTCTCTCATACAACACAGCTAAACCCTGCCCTACTCCGATACATAGTGATGCTATCCCATAACGATGATTAGTACGGTGTAAATTGCGAAGTAATGCACCGCTGATTCGCGCTCCACTCATACCTAATGGATGTCCAATAGCTATTGCACCGCCATGGATATTTAACTGTTCATCAACTATGGATAATTCTTTTTTACAAGCAAGTGCTTGTGCTGCAAAAGCTTCATTAATTTCTACAAGTCCGATATCTTCTATTGTCATACCGGTATTTGCCAATATTCGACGTATAGCATACACAGGTCCAATACCCATATATCGTGGGTCAACGCCAACTGCTGATGATGTAATATAGCGTGCCATTGGCTGCAAATTAAATTGCTTGACTGCTTTTTCGCTTGCCATCAGCACCATGGCTGCACCATCATTCAGCGATGAAGAATTGCCTGCCGTAACACTTCCACCCTTACGAAAAGCCGGGGGTAATGTAGATAACTTTTCTAACGATGTATCCGGACGTATTGTTTCGTCATGTTCAACAAAGGAAATCTCACCTTTTTTACCAATTATAGGCATTTTCACAATCTCTTCCGCTAATATGCCCGCATCTTTCGCTTTGGCTGCTTTTTGATGAGATGCCAGTGCGAAAGCGTCTTGCTCTTCTCGTGTAATTCCCCATCGTTCTGCGACATTTTCTGCTGTTTCTCCCATTGTCTCAAGCGGAAAGAGTATTTCCATTTTTTTATTTGGATAACGCCAACCCAATGCCGTATCATACGCTGTTAAATTACCAAACATAGCAGCACCTGATACATTTTTGGGAATAGAATATGGAGCGCGTGACATGGACTCTACTCCGCCCGCAATAATCATGTCGGCTTCACCGCTTTTAATTGCTCGCGCTCCTTGAATAATTGCCTCCAAAGATGAAGCACAAAGGCGATTCACCGTCACGCCGGGAACAGTTTCCGGTAAACCGGCAAGTAAAGAGGACATTCTTGCAATATTACGATTATCTTCGCCGGCTTGATTCGCACATCCTACGATAACATCATTAATGTGATGCCCCTCAATGGGGTTTCTCTCAATAATCGCTCTAATGACATAGGAAGCCATATCGTCCGGTCTGATGGATGATAATGAACCGCCATATTTCCCCACAGGAGTACGTACCGTATCTATAATATAGACATTTTCCATAATGTTTCTCACAAGTTAATTATTGTAATGCTGACAAATTTGTCTCAACTTTTTGTAAACTGTCTTTGATGGATGCTAATTTCTCTTTTTCGGCAATAATCACATTTTCCGGTGCTTTAGCAATAAACCCTTCGTTCGATAATTTTTTCTCAATAGAAATAATAAGTCCTGCAAGACGTGCTTTTTCTTTTTCTAATTTCTCAATTTCTTTATGTACATCAATTGCAGCATCTGCTTGAATAAAGATTTCTACACCTTTAATTACTGATGAAATACACTTCTGAGGATTTTCAGAATCTTTAGTTAAAAATTCTAATGTTTCGCATTTAGCAAGTGATGAAATAATTGTTAATTGTGCATCAAAAAAATCAGAGGACAAATCTTCGGATAAACGGATAAAGACCGGAATTTTCTTGGATGGAGGAATTTGAGCATTAGCACGCATACTGCGAATCTCTTCAACTATTTCTTGTAATGAAGAAAACATTGCAACATTACTTGTCAATAAAGATGAATCATGATGTTTCAGAATCTGTACACTTAAACTATCACTGTCAGGTGAAGAAAATAATCCATGCCACAACTCTTCCGTAATAAAAGGCATAACGGGATGCAACAATGTAATCATTCCTTCAAAAATTTGCAGTGCAAAACACACTAATTCTTGTTTTTGCTCATTGCTCTGAAGTGCATTATATTGTATTTTGAATATCTCGACATACCAATCACAGAAGTCTCTCCAAATAAATTCATAGAGATTTTTTGCATATTCCGTTAAACGATAATTTTCCAAGTATTCAATGGTTTTTTCATGTGTTGTTATAAATCTTCCTTGTATCCATTCATCAGCAGCACTTAAGGAATATGATGATCGTGCCATACGAGGATTATCAAGACTACATTCTTCCATTTTCATCTGAATAAATCGCCCGGCATTCCATAACT
>JAFLBY010000127.1 GCA_017302855.1 Candidatus Kapaibacterium sp. | reverse complement strand
TAAACCTCGTCGAGGGCAACGAAGATGCCAAAGGGAACGACGGCGGCGATCGTTCCGGCGAAGGTCTCGCCGATCCGCTCACGCATGTAGCTGAGATTGGTTCAATACAACCGATTTCAGATATTGGTAAATTATGCAAAAAACATGGTGTATATTTTCATACTGATGCTACGCAAGGTATTGGTAAGTTGCCATTTAATGTTGAAGAATCCTGCATTGATTTAGCTTCGTTGACTGCTCACAAAATCTATGGACCAAAGGGGATAGGAGCATTGTATGTGAGAAATGATTGTAAAATTTCTCCACTTATTCATGGAGGCGGTCATGAAAGCGGAATGCGAAGTGGTACACTTAATGTACCGGGAATAGTAGGGTTAGCAAAAGCAATTGAGGTGTCAATAGAATCATTGAATGACGATGCAGATTATACTATGTCATTGCGCAATCAGTTGTTAGACTGTTTAGAACAACATTGTAAGACTCTTCTCATAAATGGTGCAGACCCACGTTTACATCCCCAATTACGTTTACCAAATAATCTTAATGTTACTCTCTATGGAGACGAAGGAGAATTGTTATCCGGTGCATTATGGAATGTCGCCTATTCTGCGAGCAGTGCATGTACAAGTGCGACGGGAAAACAATCGCATGTATTATCCGCGATAGGAAATATGGGAGGAAAAGATTCAACAACATTGCGATTTGGTATTGGAAGATTTACAACACAAGCAGAGATAAATTCAATTTGTGATTCGATACGAGACATGATGTCTTAACTATTTAATAATGAAGGTAGATATGCGAATTGGCGATTATGAAGTTACATTGATAGAAACAGGAGATTTTGCTTTGGATGGCGGTGCAATGTTTGGCGTTGTTCCTAAGCCATTATGGTCAAAATCATACAATTCGGGTGATGAGTTAAATCGAATACCCATGACTGCTCGTTGTTTATTGGCAGTCAGCGACACAAGAAAAATACTTGTTGACACTGGGTGTGGCTATAAAATGAACCCAAAGCAACAGCAAATCTATAAACTTGATAATTCTGTAAAGACCCTTGAGAATTCATTATCACAACTTGGATTGACTACAGATGATATTACAGATGTCGTGTTTACTCATTTGCATTTTGACCATGCAGGAGGAGCTACATATCGCAATGGAAATGAAATAGTTCCTCGATTTCAGAATGCCATGCATTATGTACAAAAAGGGCATCTTGCTTGGGCACGCAATCCGTCAGAAAAGGACAGAGCTTCATTTTTCGTTGAAAACTGGGAACCAATTTTTGCAAATGGAATGCTCACTACTCTCGAAGGTAATGGGGAATTATTTAAGGGCATTTCCGTCGAGTGTTTTCATGGACATACCGCCGATTTACAAATGGTTGTGCTTCGAGATAATCAAAAAACAATAGCATTTCCGGCGGATGTATTGCCAACTTCGGCGCATATTCCCTTACCATATATCATGGGATATGATAATTTTCCATTAACTACACTATCGGAAAAAAAAGAATTACTTCCACGGATAACAGAAGAAGAGTGGATTATTATCTTTGAACATGATGCGTTTACGAAAGCAGGAACGATTATTCATACGGAAAAGGGCTATACATTGGGTTCTGTGATTGCAATATGATATTGATGCATTCTTAAGTTTTGCATGCAAAGTCCGAGAATGAGCAAAACACATTCAAAAGGGGACTCATGAAAACTTCATCAATAGGTAAGGCATTGTCAGACAGATACGGTTATGGCGATATGAAAGAAATCGCTCGTCAAATAATTCGAGATGAAAATCGTAAAGACTCATCGCCAATATCTAATACGTCAAAAGCATGGCGAAAACTTGATCAGTTTCTTAATTTAGGTTCAACAAAAGATCTATCATTATCAGATTTGTCTGAACAGGAAAAACAACAATTTCTCAAAATGCTCTCAAGATTACTTTCCGCCGGAGTGGTCGGTTATAAGGTTTATGAAGTAAATGGGAAAATTGAAAAACATTTCGAGGTTGTATCTCTTGGAAATCCTCGTTTAAGAAATGCAAAAGTAGTACTTTCTCGATAGCAATGGAGTCAGTTTTATACGTTTTCTTTTTGAACAGCGTATCTTTGCAGTCATGATTTTTATTACATTACAGGGCAGATATGACAAAAATTCGTTCGGTTGTTATAATGGCAGGTGGAAGTGGTGAAAGATTCTATCCGTCAAGCCGCCTTCGTAAACCAAAACAGCTTCTGCGTTTAGTTGACGATAACAAAACGATGATTGAAGAAGCTGTTGATCGAATTGTACCTCTCATACCTGTTGAACATATCTTCATCATAACGAGCGAATTGTTGCAAAATCCGATTCGTGAAGCATTACCCCAATTACCACCTGAAAATATTGTTGCCGAACCCGCAAAAAAAAATACTGCACCTTGTCTGGCGCTCATTTGTCAGTACATTGCGGAACATTTTGCGTCTAAGGGATATTCGCCGGAAGACATCTCCGTTGCCGTGTTGACTGCTGACCATTTTATGCGACCTGCCGATGCGTTTCGTTCAACTGTGGATACGGCATTGAGTTTTGCTGAAGATAGCGGCGATATTGTTACTATCGGTATTGTACCGACCCGACCGGAAACGGGCTATGGTTATATTCATACTGATCAATCAGCAAACAAGCTAGTAAAAAAAGTACTAAGTTTTAAAGAAAAACCCGATAAAGAAACTGCTTTATCATATATAGCAGACCAATCCTATTATTGGAATAGTGGGATGTTTTTCTGGAGATTAGATGGTTTTTTTAGGGAACTCGCTCTTCATGCGACTGAAATATATTCATTGTGTGTGGATTTAAGTGAACAGCTCAAAGGAAAAACAAAAATAGTGCAACAAGGTGCGCCGAGCGGAATAGCATCCATTTATGATGTAATGCCATCAATTTCTATAGACTACGCGCTAATGGAAAAATCACAATCCATTTGGGTGGTTCCTTCTACGTTTTCATGGGATGATGTCGGGTCTTGGGATGCTCTGTTCCGTACGAAAGATTCGGATAGTAATGGCAATGTTATTATGGGGGATGTGCTGATTATTGATTCTAAGGAGTGTGTCATTGTCAATGAGCAACAAGATGAAAAAATCATTGCATGTGTCGGTTTAGAAAATACTGTTATCGTTGCGACAAATGATGTGACAGTTGTTTGTCCTGTTGAACATGTACAAAATGTAAAAAAAATTGTTGAAACACTTCGTAAGCAGAACAAAACAGAATATTTATGAAAAAAAATATGAGCGTAAAATATGGTGTTTTCATCATTGGCTTTAGTATCCTTTCTGCATTATCTGCTTTATTATTGATACAAAGCGAGAGTGTAACAAGTGAAGAAGGTGATTTAGCACACAACTTGTCACAACGGGAACTCTGGGAATGGATGCGCTATCATGACCCGGCGACAGGGAAGATTCCACACAATGTTAGAAAATCTGAACTCGAGTATGCATTAGAATTACCACACCATAGATTTGACAAAAGCGAGCAAGCACTTTCATCACAATGGAAATCAATCGGACCTTGGAATGTAGGGGGGCGAACACGTGCTGTTGCTTATGATATTCGCAATGAGAATATTATCATGGCTGCCGGAGTATCAGGTGGAATGTGGCGTTCGACGGATGCCGGCTTAACATGGAAAAAAACTTTTTCTCCAAGGCAATTACAGAGTGTCACATCATTAGTCCAAGATACTCGTGAGGGACATGAAGAAATATGGTATGCTTCATCAGGTGAAATATGGGGTAATTCGGCAGAAATCAGTGGTGATGGCATTCTCAAAAGTACAGATAATGGATTAACGTGGAATTTTTTGCAAGAAACAACTTCCGGAACACCCGGCAGTTGGGATAAAGGTTTTGATTATATCTGGCGAATAGTTACGGATCATTCCAACATCAACCAAGATGTAGTTATGGCTGCGTATGCTCTCGGAGGCATAAGTCGCTCGACGGATGGCGGTACATCATGGACAAATGTCTTAGGTGGATTTGGTAATAATTCTTCTCTTTTTTCGGAAATTGCTATATCAAAAGACGGCATTTTCTATGCAACGTTAAGCAGCTATGGTACAAATCAAAATTCAAATTCTGTACATGGTGGAATTTATCGTTCAACAGATGGTATTCGTTGGACAAATATTACGCCTGCCACTTTCCCCAAAAAATATGGAAGAATAGCAATCGGTATATCACCATCGGATGAAAATTTAGTTTATTTTTTAGCGCATACTCCCGGCACCGGTAAACGATATGTCAGCCGCAGAGGTGATGAAGATTGGAATAGTCTTTTCACATATCGCTATATAGCAGGTGATGGCAGCGGAGTACAAGGAAAATGGGATAATTTAACAGAAAATGTACCCGACCTTGGAGGAGCTTTTGGAACATATAATGCCCAAGGCAGTTATAATATGTATATTAAAGTTCATCCTGATAATTCTGATATTGTGTTCATTGGCGGTACAAATATTTATCGTTCAATGGATGGATGTAAAAGCAATAATTACACATGGTGCGGTGGTTATGAACCAAATTCTACTTTACCCGAATATGGAGTTTACCCAAACCATCATCCTGATTGCCATGAATTAATTTTTCTAAAGTCGAATTCGAATAAAGCTCTTTCTTCAACGGATGGGGGTGTAGAATACACAGAAAATATAGTAGCCGATAAAGTACAGTGGATTTCACGAAATAATGGATATTTAACGACACAATTTTATACATTAGCTGTTGATGAGAATCCGCAAAATAATCGAATAATGGGTGGTCTACAAGATAATGGTACATTATTTACATCATCGAATCAGCCGCAAAATCCATGGGCAGCACCCGGTTTGGGTGATGGTTCATATTGTGACTTTGGAAAAAATAATCGTGTCTATATGTCACGTCAATTAGGTCGCATGGAACATTATGAATTAGATAATAATGGTAATGTATTAAAAAAAGGACGATTTGACCCTATTGGTGGAAAAGGATATTTATTTATTAATCCTTATATACTTGACCCTAACGATAAAGCCAAATGTTATCTTGCCGGTGGTAAAATCTTGTGGCGAAATAATAATTTGTTGGAAATAGGCTTCGGACAAAAAGATTCTGTCAGCACAAATTGGGATTCTTTACCTGCAACCAGAATTGAAGGTAATGCACAACATGCAATTAGCGCACTGGCTATGGGAAAAAATTCCTCAGTACTCTATTATGGTACTTCACAGGGTAAATTGTATCGCTTAGATGATGCTACAAAAGGACAACCTGTGCCGAAAGAGTTAAAAGGTAGTTTTCCTACTGCTAACATTAGTTCTATAGTTGTGGACAATGATAATGCGGATCATGTTGTATTGTGTTTTTCAAATTATGGTGTACAAAGTATTTTTGCAACTTTTGATGGCGGAAATACATGGTCATCAGTCGGTGGAAACTTAGATCGTCATCCAAAAGGAACTGCAAATGCTCCAGCAGTAAAATGTGTTGAAATTATACAATATCGTGGAAAAAAAGTGTATTATGTCGGAACAAGTGTAGGAGTGTTTTCTACGATGTTTCTCAATGGCAATAAAACGGTGTGGGTGCAAGAAGGTGATAGTGATATAGGTAATGTTCCTGCAGATATGATTAAAGTCCGTCAGGCAGATACTATGGTTTTCGTGGCAACACATGGAGCAGGTGTTTATAGTGCTAAGGTAAATCATATTCCAATATTGTCAGAAAAAGTTGAATTAGAAAGTCCCAATAATGATGCTAAAGGATTCTATTCCACAGCCAATCTGCAATGGAAGTCGTCATTACATGCAAAATATTATGAGCTACAAATTTCTACAAAGTCTGATTTTTCGGAGTTAGTATTTTCATCGGAAGCATTATCAGAAACCACGTTAAATTTTAATAGTGTTGAAAGCGGATTAATGACATATTATTGGCGTGTTCGTGGTTTGAATGAATATGGTGTGGGTGAGTGGTCGGAAACACGGACATTTGTTTCAGTGGTTGGAACAACTGTACTTACAGCACCCGAAGCAAATGCGCAAGATATTCAACGTAATCCATTGTTTCAGTGGCAAAATGTAAACGGAGCAACGAAGTATCATTTACAAGTATCGTCGTCATTTTCGTTTTCGACTATTGATTTTCAGGATTCTTCGATAGTTGATAATCAATACCGTTCGTGGCTATTAGATGCAGATAAGCAATATTTGTGGCGAGTAAGAGCAGGTAATGCTGATGGTTGGGGCGATTTTTCTTCTCGGTTAAGATTTAAGACAGGAATTACTGTCCCCGTAGCCGAACCATCAGCACATAATGTAAATGTCTATCCCATACCTCTTCGTTCAATATTATATATAGATATTCCTGATTATCACAATGAAAATGTGAAAATTGAAATCTATGATGTACGAGGTGTTGTAGTTCTCAGAAAGCAATTACATAAAGTTTCTAAGTTATATAGTCTGGATGTATCAGACATACCCAAAGGTGTCTATATATTGTCAATTTCCGGAAAAGGTAGTGACATTATTTATAGTCAACAAATTATTAAACAATAAGATTAATCTACTTTATTATGAAACCCAAAGCTATATATATAGTATCCGCAACTGTTCCTGAACGAATTTCTGCACTCAAAGAAATTGCCTACAATTATTGGTGGTCTTGGAATTATGATGCACAAGATTTGTTTATACGTATTGATAAAGAATTATGGGAAGAAGTTAATCATAATCCTGTGATGTTGCTGAATAAGACTCCAATTGAGAGATTTATAGAGTTATCCGAGCAAAGTGATTTTGTGAGTTCTTTGGATTCAGTATATTCATCCTTTAAAAAATATTTGACATCCTCATCATGGTTTTCCGAGAGTTATCCCGGTAATTCTAATCATATTGCTTATTTCTGTTTAGAATATGGGATAAATGAAAGTTTTCCTAATTATTCAGGTGGATTGGGTATTCTTGCCGGTGATCATTTAAAATCAGCAAGTGATTTAGGTGTTCCAATCATTGCAGTTGGACTATTGTATCAAATGGGTTATTTCCGACAGCAGATTACACAAGGAGGTTGGCAAAATGAAAGTTATTATGAAAACGACTTCTTTTCGATGCCAATGTCGCTTGTCCGTCGAGCAAATGGTGACCCAATTGTCATTGATGTTCAGTTAACCACAGCAAAATGTTATGCCCATATTTGGCAAGTGCAAGTGGGTAGAGTATCTCTTTATTTGTTGGACACAAATGTACCTTATAATTCGGAAATACCACAATATCAAGTAATTACGAATCAACTGTATGGAGGTAATAGCGAAACCCGAATTCAACAGGAGATATTGTTAGGCATAGGTGGAATTCGAGCATTACGAGAATTAGGCATACATCCTACCATTATACATATTAATGAAGGTCACGCTGCTTTTGCGGCTTTGGAATGTGCTCGATTTATAATGCAAGATTATTCATTGGACTTTCGGACTGCTGTAGAGTTAACACATGCGGGTTTGATTTTCACGACGCACACACCTGTTCCTGCGGGCAATGAGGTGTTCCCTGCATCGTTGCTTGATAAATATTTTGATGGATATTGGCAACAGCTTGGGTTGCAAAAAGAAGAGTTTTTGATGTTAGGAAATTTGGACGGCATAGAGAAACCTGATTCATTTTCAATGACAATATTAGCACTGCGTTTGTCTTCTTTTCGCAATGGAGTAAGTGAGTTACACGGTCGAGTTGCTCGTTCGATGTGGAACAATTTATGGAAAGGTTTTCCAGATAATGATGTTCCTATTCGCCATGTAACAAATGGAATCCATACATTAAGCTGGATTTCAGAAGGTCTTGCAGAATTGTACGACAGATATATTTCCCCGCGATGGCGCACAGATACTCATGATAATTCTATCTGGAAGAAAGTGTACACTATACCAAATGAAGAACTTTGGCGAGTACATAACCGATATCGTGAACGACTTATACTCTTTACAAGGGATTACTTGTTGAATAAACAAAAATCAATGCTTTCTGCTGCTGATATCAGCCAAGTAAATTCCTATCTAAATCCGGATGCATTAACCATTGGATTTGCTCGACGTTTTGCTACATACAAACGAGCTACGCTGTTATTCAGTGATATGCCGAGATTGAGAAGTATTTTGTGTAATGAAGAACGACCTGTACAATTGATAATTGCCGGTAAAGCTCATCCACATGATATTGCCGGAAAAGAAATGATTCAAAAGATTATTCATGAAGTTCGTGCTTATGGCTTAGATAAACATGTTGTTTTCCTTGAAGATTACAGTATTGCCGTTGCGCGCCGATTAGTCAAAGGATGTGATGTTTGGCTAAATACTCCAAGGCGCCCGCATGAAGCGAGTGGAACGAGTGGGATGAAAGCAGCATTAAATGGATGTTTGCACGCAAGTATTCTCGACGGTTGGTGGGCAGAATCGTACAATGGTGAAAATGGCTTCGCAATAGGCACAGGCGAGGAATACAATGATGCCAAAGACATGGACATAATTGAAGCTTCCACACTTTATGAATTGCTTGAACAGATTATCGTACCCGAATTTTATGAGAGGAATAATAGTAAGATTCCGCTCAAATGGGTACAAAGAATGAAAAATTCTATTGCAACTTGTGCCGGCGTCTTTTCAACCCACAGAATGGTACGAGATTATACGGTAAAGTATTATATCCCGGCTATGAATAGATCTATTGAATTGCGCACCGAGGATGCCGAGATTGGTAAAGAATTGCGAGATTGGAAGCAAAAAGTGCGAGTCTCATGGGATGAGATTGAGGTTGCTGATGTTCAAGTTTATGGTGTAGATGCTGCAAATGTAGGAGGCACTATTCATGTGAAAGCCACAGTAAAACTCGGGAATCTAAATTCAAATGATGTAGTTGTTGAGGCTTATCATGGTTTTGTGAATGCTGACGGCTTTATCACTGAAGGACGTTCTATAGCTCTCACTTATACTAGTTCTGATAATGGGTTTTCGGAATTTCGTGGCTCATACATTTGTAAAGATGGCGGTAAACAAGGTTGCACTGTGCGTGTTATACCGACACATTCTTATATGTATGATAATGCTGATATGCGACTTTGTACATGGGCGTGATGATTGTTGGCACAGGCGTGGACATTATTGAAGTTCAGCGGATTAAAGAAAGTATCGCTAAGTATGGCGAAAAGTTCTTACATCGAATATATTCAAAAGAGGAGATAGAATATTGTTCGCAGAAGCCGCTTCATCAGCAACATCTTCATTATGCAGCCAGATTTGCAGCAAAAGAGGCATTAGCAAAAGCTCTCGGCACCGGCATAGGTGAAACTATCTCATTTAAAGAAGTGTCAATTATGAAAGATGAAAAAGGCAAGCCCTATATTATAGGAGTTCGTCAACAATCGCCAACATGGTTGAATGATGTAATTATTCATTGCTCGCTCAGCCATACTCATCAATTTGCAGTTGCGACAGTCATTATTGAACGCTGCACAACCTAATAAAAGTGTCAATTGTAAGAAATCTTAACAGTCAGGACTTTTTGCATACGCTCAAATAGTATGTTATTCGTCAAAACAGAAAACAACATAGTAATGAAACACAACTCTTACATATTCAGTTTTTTTGCGAGTACCATTCTTGTATTATTTACTCAACAAGAGGCGGTAGCACAATTCAAGCTTACTGTTGTTGAAAAGATGGTGCAAACAGCGCATCCATTACCAAACATCACCCATGACAGATTGCGTCACATTCTCTCAACCAGAGACAGTAATCAAGTTGTCATTTTTGATTTAAGGGAAGAAGACGAATTTGCAATGAGCCATATACGTAAATCAGTTCATCTTGATGGTGAGATATCACAAGAAGAATTTATCAAACAATATGGAACGTTGATACGCGGTAAACTCGTGATATTTTATTGTTCTGTCGGTTACAGAAGTTCCATTGCTTTGGAACGGCTTAAAAATGCAATGATGCAGAGTGGTGCTGTGCAGATTGCAAATCTCTTAGGCGGTATATTTCGATGGTTTAATGAAGGTAACCCGGTAGTGAATACAAAAGGCATCACAAATGATATGCACCCTCACAATCAATATTGGGGAAAGCTTGTTCAAAAGCGCTAATACATAGATATTATTGAACCCTACCACGCATTTTATCCAATGAGAAACCGACAAAATTAGTTAACCACCAAAACAAACCTTCAATCCCGTGATGCCTGATTAAAAGTTTATATGCCTGTGGATGTTTTTTGGGTACAGTTGACATTAAGACATTGTATGAGTGCCACGTAAGTGAATCACGAAACAGTT
>JAFLBY010000126.1 GCA_017302855.1 Candidatus Kapaibacterium sp. | reverse complement strand
AGCAGAGCATGGTCGCGGTGGCATAGTCATTGTCATAGTGTTATCGAAATCAAATCGGTGGTAGATTTTTTTTCATAACATTTTGGAGTATATTATGCCATCAGCAATTAGCGGCGGAGCGCGAATACGGACGAACACGCCAGCCGAAAATTCGTACAATGCACTTGAAGCATCGAGCCGAAACATCTCATTGCGTCAATTGCGTCTTTCTACGGGTAAGCGTATAAACTCCGCTGCGGATGATGTGGCGGGTTACATTACCTCACGTGCCTTGGGAGCACGAAACGGTGCTTTACGGTCAGCTTTGAACGCCGTCGGCGATTCATTAAATGTGACCAATATTGCTCAGGACTCTTATGACAATATCAATACACTCATCACACGCATCAAAGATGCGGCTGCAACAGCATCTTCAGGTGCCTTGGGTACAGATGAAAAAATCGCGCTTGCTAAAGCCGGCTTCCGTCTTGCTCAACAAATCCAAACTGTCGTGGACTCAACGGTCTTTGGTGGTCGCCAACTTATTGACGGCTCTTTCTCCGGCGATTTCGTTATCGGTTTTAATGCTGCCAATAGTTTATTGACTATTTCTGTGGATTTGACAACCGTTTCTTCTGCCCCCAACTTTAATGTGGATGGACAATTTAATGTGTCTGTGTCAAATAATAGCAATTTTGCAGGGGTAACAGGACTAAATCTCAATAGCTTGGATGCTGTAAGTACAACTGATTTGGGAGTATTTGCCAATGCTAATATTGCGACAACATTAACATCTCTTTCTTCTGCTTTGAACAATGTCAATAAAGTTGCCTCTTATCTTGGTGGCTTGACAAATCGTTTAACTTCACAAGAAGAGGCTCTAAAATCGCAAATCACAAATTACAATGCGGCTATCTCGCGTATTGAAGACACGGATGTGGCTCTCGAACAACTTGAACTTATCAAAGCTCAGTTCTTACAACAAACATCTATTACTTCGCTTGCGCAAGCAAATCAAAATCCGCAGCAGTTCTTGCAATTGTTACGATAATTTAACCAATTATAAGCAGTACATCAAGGACGATAATGCATCTGCTTGGGCGAAAAGCCGCTTACTAAGGATAGGTAAGCGGCTTTTCAATTTTATGGCAGAATTGTAAAATTTTCACCATTATTTTCCTTGTCGTGCAAAGAATTGAAATACTGAAAATTATCTACACTCATAATCGTGAATATAAATATAGAAATAGTATTATTTTTTCTCGGGAACATATATCGTTTTTATCGTTTCTGTGTATCCGTTCGATAATGCTTGGATATAATAAACACCCGAAAGAAGATTCGACGGACTCCACTCAAAAACTATCTGATTATCAACACGTTTGCCCTGACGAAATTCTTCCGTCAAATCATCAATTTCTGTTCCTTCGCCATTATATGCTTTTATCGTAACTCCATTCGGAAATACCAAAGAATGGCAAATCATCGTCAAGGTTGTTTTTTGTGTAAATGGATTCGGATACACTGACATCCATCGCAATGGTACAAATGCCCTCGGTAATCGCTCTTCTTCTTGATTTACACCCACTACTGAACCGGAAGATACCACCCGTGTTAAAAAGCTCACCTGATCATCTCCACTTTGTACATAGGTCTGTGTCGGCGTGGTGAAAATAGAACTGATACCATAGATCGCAAAATCGATACCTCGGATTTTTTCTTGCATCCAAGTGATTCCTTTATCCATTGAACGATATAATTCACTTTCTTTTGAAGTTGCAGAAACATTGGCAATAGCATAGAGAATATTCTTATCTTTTGGGTCTGCCCATACTTGCCGAAAACGTATGGTATTCGACATTTTTTGCCATGTCATGCCGGCATCTATTGTGCGTAATAATCCAAATTGTGTAAAAGATGAATTATTATCCATCATAAAGCCAAGTGTATCATCTATAAATACCATGCCGTATAGATTTCCATACAGATATTCGTACTGAGCTTTTTGCCAGCTTGCACCATTATCATCAGAATAATAAAGACTATCGGGTTGTTTTACAGAAGATACTTGATACCAAATCCGTGATTTGTGGAGAAAACAGAAATTGATATATGGAGGAAATCCATTCGCTATATTGCTGCTATCTGCCCTATAGACAAGAGTATCCCATCCCGAGCCATTTTCTGAAAAGGATAAACATGAATAATAATATATACTGTCTTGATTATTATAATTCATATTCCATGCCATACAATAACCTTTTCCGGGCAATGCAATAACTTGACTTATATTTGGGAGATATAAACCCGAACGATTTTCTTTGACCACTTTACCGCCATTATCCGATGATACCATACCACCTTGAAAATTATATCCTACGATATTCAAACTATCCTTAAATGCTAAAAAACGTAATCTTGTATTGGATCTCCAATTATTATTGATTGTTATAAAGGTATCTTGAGGTAACCATGTTGCACCACCATTCGTGGTGCGGAATATATTACTATTACTTGATCCAATCCAACCCAAAGAATCATTATACATAACAAAGGAATAAAAATAAAATGGCGCTAAGCAATGTAATTTCCACCTATCGGTAAGTGATTCTCGCATAAGAATTCTTTTTTGTCTGCCGATGGACACAAATTTGCCCGAAGCCGTCATGGCTATTTTTCCATGACCATAACCCGCAAGATATTCGAAATTATAGACTGAATCGAATCGAAATCTTTGTTGGTCAAGATTATAGACTTTTGTGCCATAGGTCGAATCAACATATATAATACTATTTTCTTCCAATGGATGGCGCATTATATCATTACCGAAGGTTATGGTCGTTTCACCTTTTTTCCATGATTTGCCATTATCAGTACTTCTGAATAATGTGGAATTTGCCAATGCAAGCACTGTATTATTATTCAAACGGGTAAATGCTTTTACTCTGCAATGCGCACAATCGAATATTGTATCGCTTTGTGGCTTTGTCCATGAAATTCCATTATTGTCCGAATACCATAAACCGCCGCGACGGTCGCCTATTAACCACTGACTTTGCGAAAGCGAAAATACTTTACTTAATGCTGTCGGTAATGTAAAAACGGAAGTCCATGATATACCGCGGTCAAGAGAACGATAAATTGTGCCTGCACTCGTGACGGCAAGTATTGTTTCGCCTTCAATGGCAAGGGAAAGAAAATTCTCTTGCTCAGTGCCAACAGTATCGGATTTCCAATTTTTTCCTTTATCTTGACTTGTAATGATTATTCCTTTTTGCCCTACGGCAATAATGGTAGAAGCATTGGGGCATGCAATATCATAAAGTGGAATATCGGTATGCGTATAGGGTTGCACCCATGTTTTTCCGGCATCGCGCGAAAGCATGATAATTCCATTATCACCGCAAGCGGCTATAAGTTCATCACCATACACATCAACCTCCCATAATTCACCCCACAGATATTGTAGATTATCTAATGGACCCTCTTTCGCAAAGCCGAGACATTGTAGTGAAAAGAATATCACTATCATGATAATCAGTTTTTGTATCATAATTTTTAAGAAAATACATGAAAAAATGGGCTGCATAGTCCTATGCAGCCCCTATAATACTTATGGACACCATGAAAAACAATCATCTGAGTCCCAAGTTAATGGTAATAAATCAGGACAACTAATGGGTACATCAGCAGGATAACTACGACCTGCTTCTTCCCAACACAAATCAAACCATGTACTACTTCTTTGTATATAGCACATTCTGGCATAAACGACACAACCAATATTCATTGTGCACGGAGCTAATTTTTTCAAACCATTTGTTGGATCATACGTTGTCCATTGCCAGCATTTTGCCTGATAACGCCTATTGACAATAGGATAAGATGGATTGACGGGAGGGCAAGCACCGTCACAAGGTACCAAACGATTTTGCATACATTCTGAGTCTTTATATTCTAGTATAAGTCTTTTTCTTACAGCATAATCGGCAATATCCATCAGATGTGTATAAATCGCAGGTGACCAAGCAACTGGTCCACAATTTGGGTCGAGAAAATCAAAACTATATATATGATGATCCATCACGCCACCGCAACAACGATAGCAAAATTTTACACGCACAGCACACGGTGGTTGTCCGGGCGTGTGTTGTCAATTAATAAGACTTTCGCCAAGATTCCATCCACATCCGGGTAAATCAAGTCCGGGAACATTGGTGGGACATTGCGCTTGGCTGCGAATTGGAATGACAAAAAGTGTGAGCAATACTAATACTATACTCACATTGCGGAGAAGGTTTACCCCCCCGAGTTTCTCGCGCGTACGAGAAGGAAGAAACATTTGTGTTCATAAAAGAACTCCTGAAGAAAGTATTAAAAAAATAAGTACAACAACAACGGTGGTAAAGCGCGGGATTATACAGTTCCGGACTTGTATAATAGCACTCTAAGAGCCGTGGTCATTTTTGTGGATGCTAAAATACAGTTTTTGCTGCAAATCTCCAAACAATGCCAAAACTTTTTTTTCACATTGAGTGGAAGTATTACAACTGCTTGAAAAACCGACTTATATAAAACTTATACAACAAGTACAGTGCTATCGGTTATACGATTATATGCACAAATTGATGCCGAATATATATATGACAATGACTTACAAAAAACCGACCTATACAAAACCTATACAGCGCACATTATATATGATAGTACCGGATATTTCCCCAATTCTCATCATTGAGTTCTGGCGGCGCACTCCGACGAGAAGTATATATTCCAAACCTATACGGTTTTTAAAATTATAGGTTTAAGAAAGTTTTACTATCAAGTTATACCAAGTTCTTTAGATTGCTCGAATGATAGTTCTGTTAAAATCCTGCAAGGTATGTTGTTAAGTTCATCGCAGCCGGCAACTGAAGTTTCGCACGAATTCTGTGGCGATAAATCTCTACACTTTTTTCACTGACACACAATAAATCGCTAATTTCTTTGGAACTTAATTGTAATCGAATAAGTGAGCAGATTTCTATTTCTCGCGGTCGCAAATCGGGTATGGCATGGGTTAATCGCTCGATAAATTCTCTTTGCTGATCATGGAGTTTTTCTGACAAATGCCGACGATTTTTATCGGAACGGATATGTCCGCCAATTTCATCTACTAATGAATGAATATATTTTTTTTGTTCGGAGGATTTTTTTTCGGCAATACTTGTTAATGCAGTTCTTATATGGTTAAGAACATCATTTTTATGTGCCAAAGCCATTGCCGTAGTGTTAATTTCATTGGCTTGACTTTGCAATTGTGACTGCAAATTATCATGTTTTAATCGGAGTATTTCACTCTCACGCTCAGCTTTTTCTATTTCCAGACGATAGCGTAACTCTTGAATTTCTCTACTGTTGATTGATTTATCGAATGTAGATTTATTTTCATAAAATGCTCGGCTGTGGAACAGTGCATTGTGAAAATCACCTTGTTTTTCATAGACAGTACTTAAACGTTCATTAAATTGATAGATATACATTTCCACATTATGCTCTAAAGCAAGAGCTAATCCTGTGGTAAAATGCTGTATTGCCTGTTCTGCCATAAAAAACATTTCACAAATTTTTCCATACGTATAATATAATTGTGCGAGCAAACCATAATTAGTACTTTTTTCTACCCCATGTAAAGCTGCATTCATATAGTGGACAACTTTTTCATAGTCTTGCTCATGTGCAGCAATCTCAGCACATACGCTGTGTACTCTTGCCTCATTTTCTTTATCGCCGATAGCAGTAAATTCTGTGAGTGATTGTTCCGCATATTTTTTTGCCGGAATAATTAATTTTTCGGACAAAGCAATATCAGCTGCATTACTTAATGCGGCTGCTCTGCCTGAAGGATATGCCCCGCGAGAATATGCCTCGGCACTTTGTTGAAACAGATCCAATGATTTTTGAATATCACCTTTATGTTTTGCAATAAATGCCATCGAACCATAAGCGTGCCCAATGCCAATATTGTCATTTCTTTTTTGATGCAGCCCCGCACTTTGCAATGTGAATTGTTCGCCTTTATCATAATCGCCCAAATCAATAAATAATCGTCCGAGATTACCTGTCACCACAGCACGAATTAAATCATCATCGTGTTTTTCCAAGGTATGTAAACATTCGCTGTATGATGCAAAAACTTTCACGGGATCGGATAAATGCGCAGCTAAAGTGGCAATATTAATCAGAACAATTTGGCGTGCTCTTACATTACCGCAGGCAGCAAAGCCATCGGCAGCTTTTTGGTATGCTTCCAAAGCATTATTATGTTGCTCAAGCCGACGGAAAACTAATCCTATATTCTGGAGCACACCCGCAATTTCAAGAGGTTGTGCATTTTGTTCATAGATTCTATAAGCGTCTTGGTAATGTGACAATGCTTCACGATATGCTCCGGCAGCATAAAAACACAAACCTGCAATGCGTGATGATGCGGCTATGGACATTGGTTTGATGGAATGACTGCGGGCTATGGCGGCTGCCTGCATCGCTACCGACGCTCCCTCCAATGGATTGTCCGTTTGCAACTGCTCTGCAAGCTCATTAAGTTTCTCGACTCGCGATTGCGGATTCCTATAACGGCGCACTATGTCTTCTCTGTTGTTCACTATTCTTTCATATACCCGATAATTGTTTTTAAGCCAAATTATGATAACAACATAAGGGTCCGGCAATGTACATACACTATTGCTCATTACGTCAAATGACTATCATAACCAAGCACAAGCCCTCATCTGACGAAAACGGTTTTTCTTCCTTATATATTTTATGAATCAAAGTTTTTTTGTAGTTTTCGGTCAGCAAAAATATTATTTCTTACTATAATGGCAACCATGAAACTACGCCCGACATCATTATACGTCCTCGCGCTCTGTGTAATCACTGTGCAATCGGCTTTTGCACAGCCGCGTTTTGAGAGAAAAAATTTACCGGCTATCAATACCAAGTACACAAAAACATACTGCCAAACCGACAAAGTTGTGCCCGGACCGGCAGGCGCGGATATTACATGGGATTTTCTTACCTTAATCCAACGCGAAACTGACCCTTTGTTTTCAGTGAGTATTCGTAATGCGAAGGATTTTCCGCAATCAACTCAATTCCCGGATGCTAATATTGCCTTCGGAATCAATGACACTACAATCGAGTTTATCAATACATCAAAAAACACTCTCAATAAAACAGGAACTGTTATTCCTTCCGGCATCATTCAATTAACAGAAACCTATGATTTGGGTCCCATACCTATTGCCTCAGGTGGTAAATTAAAAGATACCTACAAAGCCGATTTACGATTTACCGATGGGCGTGTTGGCAGAAGATCTGGAACTGTGGAACTGCATTATGATGGTTTCGGAACACTCATTACGCCAACATTTACTATTGCAAAAACAGCATTACGATTAAAAATAATTGACATCTATACTGACTCGATTTTTGTACAACCTCGTACTATAGTTCGCCTCACACGCGACACAACATATCGCTGGTATGGACAATCATCTACTATGGCTTTACTGGAATATTCATCAGGCACAATTGCACAACAGCAACAACCTTTGCGTCCATATAAAACCGTATGGTATGCCGGCGACACGACCAATCAATCAACATCTGTAATGGAAGAATATGGATATAATCAACATGTCACCATTATTCCTCAACCTGCGACCGATAATGTAACAATTGCATTCAATACTGAACAAATAATAAGCCAAGGGACTATTTCATTTACTGACATTACAGGGCGCATAATACTTACATTGCCACTTAAGACTGACGACAATATAATAACAATACCTGTCTCCGCACTTGACAATGGAATGTATATGGTTCACATCAAAATCTCAGATGAGAAAATTTTGCACACAAAATGTATGATTATGCGGTAAAGGATATGAAATAATGATTATTTTTTTTGACATATTCTCAAAAAATATGAATAACTTAGAACCAGATTTTGACACCTAATTTAATCTGAAACAAGTCAATTGTTCTTACATTATCATTAGGATTGTCGGGGTTAGCACCATCGTTCAGTTCTCTTTCGGGCAATGTTGCATTTGGCTTGGCTGACGGTTTTGTATAAGATTTTCCAATGAGATTAGTAAGTGCATAATTTCCGGAAAGCTCGAGAGCAACGGGTGTAGAAGGAATAATATAGCGTGCCCCAAGTTCGCCTTCCACACCTAACCTAAACACAGCGGGAATCATTGTTTCACTATTACCAAAGAAATAGTCATATTCTACATTTCCTCCAATAAAATTCAATGAGAGTGCAGCACTTCCAAAAAAATTAAGATGTGTATGTTTAGGAAACAATGTATATTCCGTACCCAAGATTGTACTATAAAAAAATAAAAATGCTTTATCTTTAGACTGTCTCTTCGAAAGGAATTGCCCTCCTATTCCTAAAAACAAAGCTGTTTGTTCTTCAATATGATATGATAATTTGCCGCCAAAACCAAGAGTAAACAATGATGAATTTGGAGAACTCCCCTCTTCATCCTTAAAAGGATATACTGTATTGTTGTAATCGGTGGCTATTTCTTCTCTAAATTGCGCTGAAGTTCCTCTCATTGCCGACGAAACGGGGTATATTTGGCTGCCCCATCCGCTAATACTCCACTTACGAGATAAAACTGTATTTTGTGTCTCCTGCTGCGCCATAACAACAATGGGCATAATGAGAAAGAGTAAAATAAGTGTTTTCATAATTGTAGCCACTCTGTAAATTTATGAAAAAATTAAGGGGAATTTATACATGAATGATTGACAACCAAAAAAAGTCCATGAAATAGTCATGGACTTTTTTTATAATTCTTTCGTAAAAATCTTAATATGCTTTTGCAAAGAGCACTCTTTGCTTTGATGGTTTACCCGTAAGCACGCATACTCCATCCTCATGAGGATTATTCAAAGGAATACACCGTATTGTCGCTTTCGTTTTTTCTTTTATTGTTTCTTCCGTTTCTGCTGTTCCGTCCCAATGAGCGCTGATAAATCCTGTTTTATGTTCTAATACATCAATAAATTCATCAAATGAATCAACTCGAGTAATATGCTCATCACGATAGTGTTTTGCACGATTATATAAATTTTGTTGAATGTCGTCCAATAATTGTTTGATCGAATTTCCAATGCCATCAAGAGATATAGTTGTTTTTTCGCGAGTATCACGGCGTGCAACTTCAGCCACATTATTTTCAATATCTCGTTTGCCGATAGCAATTCTTACAGGCATACCGCGCAATTCATATTCGGCAAATTTAAATCCCGCACGTTTCGTATCATCGGTATCATATTTTACGGTAATATTCAAATCACGCAATTCACGCATTATTTTTTCGGCAACATCATTAATTTCCGGTTGTGGTGTCGGTATAGGAACAATCACCACTTGAATTGGAGCTAATTTGGGAGGCAATACCAATCCTTCATCATCGGAATGAGTCATAATTAAACCACCGACAAGACGTGTGGAAACACCCCACGAAGTAGCCCATACATGTTCACGCTGATTTTCTTTACTCAGAAAAGTCACATCAAAAGCTTTTGCAAAATTTTGTCCCAGAAAATGAGAAGTTCCTGCTTGTAATGCTTTGCCGTCTTGCATCAATGCCTCAATGCAATAGGTATCTTCAGCACCTGCAAAGCGTTCATTGGCAGTTTTTACGCCTTTAATCACCGGCATTGCCATAAAATTTTCAGCAAAATCGGCATAAACATCAAGCATACGCAATGTTTCTTCCACAGCTTCCTGTTGCGTGGCATGGGCGGTGTGACCTTCCTGCCATAAAAACTCTGAGGTTCTCAAAAAAGGACGTGTACGCATTTCCCAACGCATCACATTTGCCCATTGATTAATCAGCAAAGGCAAATCACGATAACTCTGTATCCAATCTCTGTACGTATCCCAAATAATCGTCTCCGATGTGGGACGAATAATTAACTCTTCTTCCAAACGTGCGGAAGGGTCAACAACAACTCCTCCTCCATTGGGGTCATTCATTAAACGATGATGAGTCACCACCGCACATTCTTTGGCAAATCCATCCACATGTTGGGCTTCTTTGCTTAAAAAGCTTTTTGGGATCAACAAAGGAAAATACGCATTAACATGTCCCGTTTTCTTGAACATAGCGTCAAGAGCATCGCGCATAAGTTCCCACACAGCAAAGCCATGCGGCTTAATCACCATACAACCCCGCACAGGAGAATTTTCTGCCAAATGTGCTTTTTTGACTATATCATTATACCATGCGGAATAATCTTGATTTCTTGGTGTAATTTCTTTTGACATACATTTTTTTGATGTGTGAATAATACATGTAGTAGCTACTGATCGCTTTCAATCATTGCAAAATTACAAGAAAGAGTGTATATAATCATTGTATCAAAGCCATTATGAGAACCGAAGCTCTCCAAGATTTGGGAAAATGATTCACACTTTTTAACATACTGTACTGCGGATTTGTTCTATTTTTGCATTATAACAATAGTCTCTTCATAATAAAGTAGCGTGCTTTTTCGATGAAAAAAAGAATACTGTATATCATTCCTGCCATTCTCGTCATCGGTGTTGGTCTGTGGTGGATGCTCTTTAGTGCCGATGAATCGCAATCAACACTCATCGTCACCCCCAAAAAAGGGAA
>JAFLBY010000125.1 GCA_017302855.1 Candidatus Kapaibacterium sp. | reverse complement strand
CGAGTAATTTTTATTATGCCAGCGGCGCATTGCATTGGTCGCAAGTGGATTGGGCAAATAGTTATAATGTGGAGGAATCCACCGATGAAAATAATTGGAGTTTGGTATGGAATCAAAATACAGATTCTATGCCTTATACGCCACAACCCGGAATGTGGTATTTCCGTTTGCGAGCGGGCTATGGTACTGTGTATTCTGCCTATACGCCGACATTATCTATTGATGGTAATAATGTGGGCGGTTAAGTAAAAAAAGAAATTAAAAATAACGCTTCGGAAAATCCCGAGGCGTTTTTTGTTTCAAGAAATTATAATGGCATTATTATAATTCTGCTTTCGAGAATTGTATCGCTGAACAACAGTACAATAATTATTTTTGAACCTGTTTTCACACCAAGTTTTATTTCCCTATATTCCATATATAGCCAAAACCTATGATAGGAGGTAAGGCAAACGAGTATGTATCTTCTATGGTGGAAAACTGTGATATTTCAAAAGAAAATTGATGCTTTTTCCCCACAATAATTCCGGTGGAATACCCATAAAGTGGATAATGATTATGATCATCGTTTCCATGTGTCCAAACAGCAGTGCTATAATGTATAAATCGAGGGGAAAATACTATGGCAAAATGTTCGGAGGGATGATAAGAATTGTAAAATGCCAATGAACCGCTATATGTTGTTATGCCTGTGATAACATATAGAGGAGCAATACCAATATCAAGACCTATACTTGAAGCTATGGCAGATTGTTTATCGCCCAACCATTGATATTTTCCCATCATTGTAAAAAACAATGAAGAATTTACTTTGACACCTATGTCTATATTATCTTCCGTGCCATACATACCACCCACTTCAAAATGATAGGCATTTTTAAATACATCAGAGGATAATAATGGACTGGGTCCGGCAAGAACATTGCCCGAGAAATTATAGTTACCTTTGCCGAGTGTTTTTCCCGTTTGATGAGAATTGAGGGAAACACAAGACCATAAACCCGAAAGACATAGCAACATAACGACATAGATATAGTACGTATTATTATTCACCACAGAGATATTATTTGACATTTTCATATAATTACCATTGAATTAAATTTCTTAAAAGAATACAAATTTTACTGTTAACTTTGTCAGATAAATGTCTGTGTTAATATTTTGTCACTGTAATACATAATTTGCGATAAATACAAGTGCATAAATCCAAAAAGTGTAAAGTATGGTATATAGTCCGGCATATTTTATACTGAGAGTAATATTGTTTTTACATGTCGAAGAATGTTTCAACACCATCTTGATGGCTTGAAAAAACACCCAATAGACCATGCCAATACAGACAATAGCACCCGCCCAGATAATTGTTGTGAATATCCAGAGTAAAATTATGAAAAGCACGGAAACAACAATCCACAATAAGATGCCCATAAGTAATCCCGCTATTCCTTCGCCACCTAAATCTATATGTCCCAGAGTGTTTATATCGGGTATATCGGGTGTGCCGACAATGTCAATCTTGTCATCAGTATCGTTAATTTCACTGCCCTTATACAGACTAACAACTAAAAATAGGAACAATGTCAAAGAAAGAATTGTTAAGGACACTAATGAAATTTCATAGATGTTTTTTTGATATTCAAGCCCCCACAGCACAGTGAAAAGTAAGGTAAGAATCACAATGCATGAAGTAATGATAAATATTTTTTTTATTGGCAAATATGATTGCTTTTGTCGAATCCTGATATTTTTCATGTCTTACTCAAAAAAAACTCCCTGTGTAGTATCTGCACAGGGAGCGTGATTATAGTGACAATTATTGTATCTCTTCGGTATCAATTTCTCTGAGCAATGCTTCGCGCTCAATTTCCAATTGGCGAATTCTTCTTTCGAGTGAATCTAATTCTTCGGGCATAGAGTCAATTTCGAGCCGGAGTTTTGAGGCAGCTTCATCAATAAGGTCAATGGCTTTATCCGGCAAAAAACGGTCTGTAATATAGCGTGAGGAGAGCTGCGCTGCTGCCACAATAGCTGCATCATTGATACGCACGCCGTGATGCACTTCATAGCGTTCTTTGAGTCCTCGTAAAATTGAGACAGTATCTTCCACACTTGGTTCTTCGACCATTACTTTTTGGAAACGGCGCTCAAGAGCAGGATCTTTTTCGATATATTTTTGATACTCATCCAGAGTGGTTGCACCAATGGCATGCAGTTCACCACGCGCAAGAGCAGGTTTAAGGATATTGGCAGCATCCATACTTCCTTCGGTTTTACCCGCGCCGACGAGAGTATGTAATTCATCAACGAAGAGGATAATTTCCCCATTGGCATCGGTGACTTCTTTTATCACGGCTTTGAGTCGCTCTTCGAATTGTCCGCGAAAACTCGTTCCGGCAATCAATGCCCCCATATCGAGAGCTACAATGGTTTTGGAGCGTAGGGTTTCGGGCACATCATTGGCGACAATACGTTGAGCAATACCTTCTACAATAGCTGTTTTACCAACGCCGGGTTCACCCACGAGTACAGGATTATTTTTTGTACGTCGGGAAAGCACTTGCAAAACACGGCGCACTTCATCTTCACGTCCTATGACGGGATCGAGCTTACCGCTGCGCACTTCTTCGTTCAAGATACGTCCATAGCGTCGCAGTGCTTGATAGGAGTCTTCGGCGTTTTGATTGGTCACACGCTGGGAGCCGCGAAACTCGCTTAAAATGCGAAGTATAGTATCTTTGCGTACATTTTGATCGCGGAGCAATTGTCCGGCAGGGTTGCGGCTTTCCGAAAGAGCAATAAGGATATGCTCAGCGGCGATGTATTCGTCCTTGAGAGCATTGGCTTCTTTGAGGGCTTCATCGAAGACGGCATTGAGATCATTTGACAAATAATGTTGCGTCAGACCACTTACTTTAGGTAAATGTTCGAGCGCTTCATTAATTTTGATTTTAAGAATGGTGGTGTTTGCACCAAGTTTAAGGAGCATTGACGGTACAATACCGGCAGTATCTTGCGCCAAAGCAGCCAAAAGGTGGATTGGTTCAAGAGCTTGATTATTGTAACTCGAAGCAATTTCTTGAGCAGTTTGCAATGCTTCCTGTGATTTAAGAGTCAGTTTTTGTACATTCATGGAGTAACCCCGCTTCTATAATAAGTGATGCGAAAGTAAAGACGAATCATCACGCTATTTTGTATGAAAGAGAGGGGGAAAGATATAGTAAGGATTGTTACGATTATGAATTTACCTTTTTTGTTACGATTACGTCGCCATATTTCCACGGGTTATTATGTCAAGCGTCACTATTCATCATTGTTGAAATCACAGTTTTGGTCTGTAGATGAACTGAATTATTTGCAAACAAAAAAGTGTAAGCATATTGTAGAAACAGCCGTACAAACGGTGCCATTCTACCTACATCTCAAGAAAGAGATTGATTTTTCACGTTTTACTCTTGATACACTCACAATGTTCCCTGTGGTAAATAAAGAAATAATGCGTAGTAATCCTGAAAAATTTTTATCGCAGAAAGTAAATCCTGCTCGAGCGTACTGGTCACATACATCGGGTAGTTCGGGTAAACCATTCCATTTTGTCTTACCATTAGATACCAGTGATGCCTTTGAAGAAATAGTTTCTTCAAGAGCTTGGACGATGGGTAAAGACTATCAATATTCTTTAGGTGATCCGGTTATTTCATTACGTAGTTATGCACCCAAGCAGGGTGAACCACTTTTCAAAGTCAGAAAAAATATTTGGTATCTTTCCGCTTTTGATTTGAATAAAAAAAATCTTGATGAATACTTATCCGTGATTAAGCGTTCACAATCTAAAATTATTCGTGGTTATGCAAGCTCGCTTTACATATTCACGTTGTTATTAAAAGAAAACAATGTACATATTCCACAAATTCAAAGTTTAGTTACTTCATCAGAAAATATGTTACCACATTTTCGTGAAGCGATAGAATCGTATTGGGGAATTAATGTGTTAGATTGGTATGGACAGAATGAAAGGACAGTTACTGTACAGCAATGTGCCTATGGTAACTATCATAATAACGATGAATATGGATATATAGAACTTGATGATAACAACCAGATTATTGTAACATCATTGAATAATGACGCTATGCCGTTTATTCGTTATGCTACAGGAGATATAGCTATTCCTATAGAAAAAAAAGTAATATGCCCATGCGGTAGAGGACTCGGCGTACCATTCTCCGGTATTGATGGCAGGTCAGACGATATTCTTATCAAGCCGGATGGGACCAGAGTTCCGACAGCAAATATTTATACAGCGATGCAAACCATAGAGGAAATTTCGCAATTTAGAATTTGTCAAAACAAAAATTTATCATTAACGGTGACTCTCGTCGGAAACACAGAGCTTAATAACGAAGTATTTCACAAAGTACGCTTAGCATTGATTCCTCGTGTAGGTGAACTTGAAATGTATTTTGATTCTGTGAAGGAAATACCGAGAGATAGAAAAACGGGCAAGATAAAAACAGTAGAATCACTAATCAATAAAACAATAGAATGATACAACTTAATGAACATGAGCGTGCCGTTGCTGCACATTTAAAACACCTTAAAGACCAAGCAGGTACACATTCTCCAAGTATCTTTACATTGGCAGAAAAAATTCCGGATTTGCATATTAGAATTGATGCTTGCTTTTTATCGAATCCTTATGCTACGGATTTATTTCTTGATTATCTAAAAAGAGAACTTATTGATACGGGTAAAATGAGAGATGTTCTTGAGTTTTATCCTTCACAAAATGCAGTTATTGCTGAAATTTTAGCTTCTTGTCTGCATATTTCGCCTGATAATATATTTATTGGAAATGGTGCTATTGAAATAATTCAAGCTGTTTTACACCGTTATGCAGGAAAAAAAATAATTGTTAATATACCCACCTTCTCATCTTATTATGAATTTGCTCCTACAGGAACAGAAGTTGTCTATTATCAATTATCAAAAGATAATGATTATGCACTTAATATTGAGCATTATTGTGAATTCGTCCACAACCAAAACCCTGATACCGTTGTTCTGATAAACCCTAATAATCCTGACGGAGGATACCTTTCTTTTGAAACAATGAAATATCTGTTGGATAAGTTTAGTTCTGTCCCGACAGTGATTGTTGATGAGAGCTTTATTCATTTTGCATTCGAGGATGATAATTATTCTCTAAGAAGTGTTGCAGAACTAGTGCAAGAGTATCCCAATATTGTGGTTGTTAAAAGTATGTCGAAAGATTTTGGGATTGCAGGTGTTCGAGCCGGATATGCTGTAATGAAAAATGACCGTGTCAAAGAACTATTACAAAATGGGTTTTTATGGAATTCAAGCGGCTTAGCCGAGTATTTTTTTAGACTTTATGTGCGAGAAGATTTTTTATCAGAGTATGAAAAAGTACGTGTGCGATACATAAAAGAAACCCAGATATTTTTTAGTCAGTTAAAAACTGTAGAAGGTATTAAACTTTATCCAAGTCTCGCTAACTTTGGTCTTGTAGAAATTTGTGACGGATCTAATGCGGCTGATTTTGTTTCAAAGCTCTTAATTGCACATGGTATCTATACTCGTAATTGCTCGGATAAGATAGGGTTAGAGGGAGAGTTTGTGCGTATAGCATCAAGAAAATTAGAAGAAAATATAATCATAGTCAATGCTATTCGTGAATTAATGTCGTAGCACAATGGCTCCTCAACTTGCTATCTTCGACTTTGATGATACTTTATATCGGGGACAATCCTTCGATAAGTATATAAAGTTTGTGTATGAACGAGAACGTAATTTTTTACGAAAATTATTATATAAACTGAGTAAAATCTTTATACACTTTACAAGATTTTCATCAAAGAACAATAAGTTTATACTTACGAGATTTATGTCGGGTCTGCCTATAGAGAGATTGCAATCTCTAGCAGAAGAGTTTGTAACCTGTGATATTCAGACCAGAATTATTGCACCAGTTTATGGATACTTACAGAATCATCTACAAAAGGGTGATACGGTAATTGTTGTGTCGGGTGGCCTTGAAATTTATATACAAATTTTTGCAAAACAGCATAATTTAGAATATAGTATTGCCACAAAAATCATAGATAACAAGGGCATCTTTTTTTCGGTAGGTGAAGAATGTTTGGGACAAACAAAAATAGACAGATTATCTCTCATGGTAAATATTAATGAATTTGACATCATAAATTCGCATGTGTATTCAGATCATCTTAGTGATCTTCCTCTTTTTGAGTATTTTGGTAATCCACATTATGTGGCTCACTCTACTGCGTTAATTCCTGATATTGTCATGAAAAAAAATTGGGATATTATTCGTTATGAATAATATCCCAATGAACTGATTAAATTTTTATTATTAAATGTTGCTGTCTTTTTTAATAACTAATTTTACCCATTGAGGACCATATTTTAGTGAAGCCGTATTCACATATTTACTTTTGTCTATTGAGATAAGTCCCATACCTTCTTCAAATGGCCAATAACCGACTAACCCTTCATCTTCACAGTTGAGTTTCCTTTGCATAACATCTTGAATCTCTGTTGGTGAAAGAGCACGGTTCCACATTGCTACTTCATCAATCATACCGACAAAGCGTTGTGGAGTTCTAAAATCACATTCAATGCCTTCATTGTTTTCAGTATGTACGCCACCGATAAAGCCAACACAGCCCGGATTACCATTAACGGCATATTCAAAGGTTTGTTGATTGACTAAAACACCATTTTTGTAGAGTTTGAAAGTAGTATTTACACCATCGGTCTCAATGACTCCGGTATAATGAACCCATTGATTGTGAGGAACTGTATCAGGATCACTGACTGAACACCAGTAGCCGGGGTCAAGGTTGCCGTCTTGTCTTCCTTTAGCAAGATAGTTAGTGATAGCAACTTTACCTGTCTTTTGTACAACAAGATTCTGTCTTGCTCCCATACCGGCAATCCATTGCTGATTAGTTGCGGTTTCCGTACGGTAAATCCATGCGGATGTAGTGCTATTAACCCCAATTGATCGGGGAACATTCTTTATCACTATGTGGTCAGTTGTGCCATTAAAGGACAAAGCATAGCGAGTTTCTTCATTAACAGGATTGTCCTCAACATTGATAGGATCCTGTACTTTGCAGCTAAACATGGTAAGTGCTAAAGCAGATACCAGCATAAGCGAAATACGTTTCATAAAACACCTGTGAAAATGATTGATTGTTACAACGATAACTCTAAATTACTGTTTCTTGATGACATAGCAAGAGTTTTATGAAAAAAATCTTTTATGCCATAATACAAGGTTAAGTAAATTGAAGATCTGACGTGCGTGATTATAATGGGAATTACGATGTTGTTCAACAAGCTTAAGTATGAAATTCAGGTTCAGAATATTCTGTTGTGTTAAGGAAGATTGCTTGAATGTCATAACAATATAATCATACCATTCATTCTTTAGCCATTCTTTAATTGGAGCATCAAATCCTTGTTTTTTACGATAAATTATATCATGCGGCAAGATAGGTTCAACAGCTTTCTTTAAGAGATATTTTGTTGTTGCATTCGGCGGCATTTTTTTATCGGGAGGAATGGTCATAGTAAATTCAACTAAGCGAGAATCAAGAAATGGAACCCTTGCTTCAAGACTATGTGCCATCGTCATTTTATCAACCCGCATTAATAAGAGTTCAGGCAAACGATGGGATAATTCATAGAGTGCCATTTTTTGATAATAATCATCTGTGTTCTTTTGCATAGTTCTTGCATTCTGATAAATCCTTTCTAACATCTTTTGAGGAGTTTCAGAATAATAGCGTGTATTCTTAAATAAGTTTTTCTGAAATTCAGGAACAACGGTTGCGGCTCCGCCCCAATAGAGTTCATTGTTTTCTGCACCGCGTCGTATATAGTCAAGAGCAAGGTATTGACCGCGAGCGGAAAGTATGGGTTTGCTGAGTCCATAAACCATGCTGCGTGCCCATTGCGGTAATGCCATAAAGTTATGCCAAGGTTTGCGATAAAAATTATATTCCCGCACCATCCAAGGATAACCCACAAATTGTTCATCACTGCCCTCGCCCACTTGAATAACCGTCGTGCCTGCCTCACGTGTTAATTTGCTCAGAAAATAGAGCGGAATACATACGGGGTCGCCATTGGGCTCATCTTCATGCCACACTAAATCTTCTAAAACAGGCAATGCATCATTATGGTCAATAAGTATTTCATGATGATTGGTATTGAATATACCGGCAACTTGTCGAGCATATTCCATTTCATTATATTTTTCTAATTCTTTAAATCCGACAGAAAATGTATCCACAGGTCTGTCCATTAATTCTGCCATTAATGCCACATTGGTGCTGGAATCAACACCGCCGCTCAGAAATACTCCAAATGGTACGTCGCTCATCATGCGGTCTTTAACTGCTTGGCGCAATAATCGCATAATTTCATCAATGATTTCAGGTTCGGACATTGTTGTATATTCGGCTTGGTGGCGCATCGGCGACCAGTATCGTTCTATATGTAATGTGCCGTCTGAACACAAGCGAGCAAAATGACCAGCGGGTAATTTGTGAATGCCTTCAAACATGGTGGATTGGTCACTTGTCATGGAAAATGCCAAATAATTGGTCATCTCCGCATAATTCATCTCTCGCTTTACGGATGGATGTTGCAAAATAGATTTTATTTCCGATCCGAAAATAAATTGTCCATTTCGATGGGTGTAATATAATGGTTTAACACCGATACGATCGCGAGCGCAGAATAATTCATTGTTCTGATTATCCCATATTGCTAAATCCCACATACCAATCATCGCATGAAGAAATTGCACTCCATATTCTTGATACCCATATAATATGGTTTCTGTGTCGGTGCGGGAACGATAGCGATACCCCTTTTTTTCAAGATCGGGACGTAAGCGTTCGTGATTATATATTTCGCCGTTAAAAACAATGGTGAAACGTCCATCAGGTGTTATCATCGGCTGATGTCCGGCAGCTGATAAATCAACAATAGAAAGTCGTCTGAAACCTAAACCGCATTGTCTGTTATGGGAAACCCATTGCCCTTCATCGTCGGGACCACGATGGGCTATCACATCGGTCATTTTCCGCAATAATGATTCCGAAATGCTTGATTGTGCTGTAAAATCAACAATACCTGTTATGCCACACATGGTTAATTAAAGTAGTGAAAAATGATTTTTTGAGAAATATACCAAGATTAAAGTGATTGTAGAGCTTTTCATGATTGATTTTCTTTATTTGTAAGGATTTGAAACACTGAAAATTCTAAAACCACACTGTTTTTGGTATAAACATAGAGAATAATGGATTTATTACCATAGATTCATTGCCGGAAAATAAATATGGTTAATATTCATACGCAATAGTATTAACAATAAATTCTCCATAATGGAAATCGCCTTCGGGTAATGCCCATATAAATTGTAATGTTGTGGGGACTAATACCGAGTCGAATTTTTTATAGTCTTTGCAGAGCATAATAAAACGAGCTTTCTCAAAGTGATTTTTGAAGTCGCGGAATTTATCTTGTGTTTCCATGCGTGTTATCAAGCCATTTTCATCGAAGAATACTGTGACAGAAACGCTTAAACTATTATCACGTAATGTCATGCGCGCCGAAGTATTGTCAATGGAGTGCCATTGTACGCCATTCAGCGGCAACAGTGCCGTCGGATACCAGACTGCTTCCATCAGATAACGCACCAAAAGACTGATTGAAGTTTCATTACCGGAAGATTCAAGCAGTGGAATGCTATTAAAAAGTTTGAGAAAACTGTTTCCATGACCATTAAGATAGGTTAAGTGCGCAGTTTTATTACCAAAGCGTCCTTTCCACACAAATCCCGGTTCATCGGCAGAATAATGCGCCAGACCACGCACGGGATACCACTCATCATCAGGTCGCTGACGGAATTGTCCGCCGTGACGAATATGGGCAAAACGTATAATAGATTGTGCTTCCGGAAAAATTGTCCGGAAATATGTTTTGACAGGTGCGGGCACATTGCCGTATTCATGGGATTGCACCATTGCCCGTATTGTGCCGTGATGAGAACGTTCTTTTTTACGAATACGCGAAAATGCTCTTGCAATACGCATATTCGTCACTAATGCCGCACCGGCAAGTGATAAAAAAAGTGCACCGAAAAAGCCACCAAAAATGATAAGGAATTGCATAATTCTACCCGCCACCATTTAACATGAAAGAACTCCGTATCCGAAATATACGATATATTTATTGCATCAAACCATTGATACCCAACCACACAAATATAAGGATTGTCGCTATTGTTATTGCGTAGAGCAGCCATGAAGGAAGCCGTTTATCGAAAGCAGGCAGACATACAGTACATCCAAATATCGCAAGAAGTATAAGCATTGCTGCGTCGGCGGGTAGATTGTTGAGTAGAGAAAAGAATGGTAAAAAGTACCAAGAAGGCTTAGTATCAGCCAAAGCTGTTATGGGTAAAGAAGTGTCTGCCGGTATAAATGAAGTACCCACACGAATCGGCGAAATGCTATAAGCAAGTATCATGATTATAAGCGGCAACACAGCAATGATACGTGACCATGTTTGGCTGCCGAACAGCGATGTACCGTGCAATCGCTTGTACAATATGTGCACATACCACCACAGC
>JAFLBY010000124.1 GCA_017302855.1 Candidatus Kapaibacterium sp. | reverse complement strand
AATGTTCTCATTTTTCCTTTGCCTTTTATTTCTATTTCGCCACGGGGAATAAACCGTAGAGACGGGGCGTGCACCGTCTCTACGGCATGTTTAAATTCTTCCGACACATGGATTTTCCCTGCTTCGCCGTGGGATTCCATTCTGCTTGCGGTGTTCACTGCATCACCCCATAAATCATAGAGAAACTTGTTCTCGCCGATGACGCCGGCTACTACTTCGCCGCAGTGCAAGCCAATTCGAATGGAAATATTGTGTCCGGCTATTGTAATACCGTCACGGAATAATTGCAGAATTGATAGTGCAAACTTTGACATTTGTATTGCGTGGTCAGCTCGTGCATCGGGTACGCCGCATACCGCCATATACGCATCTCCAATAGTTTTGATTTTTTCTATGTTGTGATTCTTTGCCAATGTATCAATCTCCGTGAATACATCATTTAATCCGGTTACTAATTCTTTTGCGGATATTTTTTGAGAAAGAGTAGTAAATCCTACTATATCAGAGAAAAACACGGACACATGTTCTGCTTTATCTGCAATGGGTTTTTCTTTACTCAGGAGACGTTTGGTAATGCTTTGCGGTAATACATTATGCAAAAGCTCCTCCGTTGCTTCGTGCTTGGCTCGCTCAACTGCTATTTGTTTTTCTCGCTCGGCGGTTTTACGCTCATAGTCCAACCGCTCGACTTGCTTCTTTGCCTCATGGCTTTGGACTTGTTCTTTTAATTCGTGATATCGCTCGAAATGATTGAATGCATTTGCCATGCGTCCCTGCTTTTTGTAGAGGTCAGTAAGGTATTTATGAAACTCGTATTGCTCTTTTTTAGTACCGAGTTTGGTAAATTCCGCTAATGCCTCCAACAACAATTCCTCTGCTCTTTCGGGATTATAGTCTTCGAATTCCTGTAAGGTATAAAGCACCCCTATATTACCTGTAACTATTGCGGTATTTTCATTGTCACCGAGCTCTTTATGTACAGCAAGAGCATTGCTGTAGTATTCCAATGCACGAGGGTAATCAGCCAGAGCTTTATACACATTCCCTATATTACCGATAGTACGTGCTGACTCTGCCTTCATGCCGAGTTCTTCCGAAAGTGCAAGAGCATTACCGTAGTATTCCAATGCATGAGGATAATCAGCCAGAGCTTTGTACACATTCCCTATATTACCGATAACTATTGCGGCAGATGATTTATCACCAAGCTCTTCTATGAGTGCGAGCGACTTGGCGAAATACTCCAGTGCGTGCGAGTAGTCCAATAGATTTTGATACATAATTCCGATGTTGCCGGTGTTTATTGCCACACCACGTTTGTCGCCGAGTTCTTCATCGAATGCAAGAGATTTGCTATAATACTCTAATGCACGTGAATAATCGGAGAGTTTGTCATATATAACGCCGATGTTGCTGCTCTGTATAGCCACGCCGCTTTTGTTGCCGAGCTCTTCAAACACTGCAAGAGATTTACTGTAATACTCTAGGGCGAGGGGATAGTCAGACATATTGGTGTACACAAGACCAATGTTGCCGGTCCAAGTTGCCACACCGTTTTTGTCACCCAGTTTTTCATTGAGAGCAAGGGCTTTGTTGTAATACTCTAATGCACGAGAGTAATCGGAGAGTTTCACACATACAAGTCCGATATTGCCTGTCCAAGTTGCTACACCCCTTATATCTCCAAGTTCCTCGCTGATCGCAAGAGCTTTGCCACAATACTCCAAGGCATGGGGATAGTCGGAGAGTTTCATAGACACAAGCCCGATATTGTTCTGTACCTTGGCTTGCAGTGCTTTATTCTTGGTCTGCTCAGCCAAGACAAGAGCTTCTTTTGCAATCGGCAATGCTTCTATTGCCATGCCTCGTTGCCAAAGCGATTCACTTAATACGAGTAAAATCCGGCAATGATACTCTCTGTATTGTTCGCTCACTCTTGTATCCCCTCGATAGGAAAGGATGTCAAGTAGTTCTCTTGAGATGATTTCTGCTTGTATGTCGTCACGTCCTGTGTTGATGAGCACCTCAAGTTCTTCTACTTTGGTTTGCAGTTCTTCGTGTGTCATAGCGAAACTTGTTGTATATGTGATATAATATTTGCTGTGATTATTTTTTTGTCTTTAATATTGGTTTTATGTTCAGGACAGCTGCATAGGGCTATCAATACAAATCCTGAAAATCCTATAATACCAAAAATCATGATTCAGACATTGTTTTTTTTATTTACTTTTACGTCAACCACATAGAGCTGTTCTATAAATCATAATTCAGACACCTTTTCCAAAAAAAATGTTCTCATTTTTCCTTTGCCTTTTATTTCTATTTCGCCACGGGGAATAAACCGTAGAGACGGGGCGTGCACCGTCTCTACGGCATGTTTAAATTCTTCCGACACATGGATTTTACCCGCTTCACCGTGCGATTCCATTCTGCTTGCGGTGTTCACAGCATCGCCCCATAAATCATAGAGGAACTTGTTCTCACCGACAACACCCGCCGCCGCCGGACCGCAATGCAGACCAATGCGAACTTCTATTTCGGGGATATTCTCTATCCAACTTCTATCGCCATATTCAGGAGGGAAACTTACTTCAAGATTCTCCATCACCTCAAGCAGTTTTAGTGCGGCATTTGCGGCGCGGTGGGCATGGTCTTCTTGCACAATCGGTGCACCTGCTACTGCCATGTAGGCATCACCTATGGTCTTGATTTTCTCCAAGCCGAACTCTCGCATCACAGCATCGGCAGCTTTGAAGATGGCATTGAGTAAATGCACCAACTGTTGCGCGGAAATCTTCGTTGAGAGTTTCGTAAAATCAACAATGTCCATGAAGAGAGCAGAAACAAAATCGAAGTGGTCGGCTATGGGGTTTTCACCTTTGATGAGGCGTTGCGTAATTCCTTCGGGAAGGATGTTATTGAGGATTGCTTTTTCTTTTTGTGCAAGCGCGAGTTGCTTTTCGCGCTCGGCATTCTTGCGTTCAGAGTCCAATTGTGCGGCATATTTCTTTACTTCAGAACTTGCAATCACCTTTTCCAGCTCTCTTGCGACCTCTACATGATGAAGAGCTTTTTCGAATAAAGCACAACTCTTGTATAGTGTTGAAATTCCGTTATGAGTTAAAGCAAGTTGGTGATTTGCTCCTATATCTTCTAAAAGTACAATAGCTTCACACATATTCTTTTCAGCGAACCCCAGATCGTAACCACTAAAACCTTCATTCATATACAGAGAACCAATGTTGTACTTTATATCTGCTATTAATCCTTTGGATCCCAGTTCCTCAGCTATACGTAATGCTTTTAGCATATACTCTAAAGCAACATCGTACTCTTTCAGATAATCGCAGTACACAGCACCAAGGTTTTTGTACAAACCGGAAATACCATTTTTATCACCGAGCTTTTTACGAATAGAAAGTGACTTCAAGAAATATTCAATACCTATCAAATAATTTCCAAGTACAACATGCGAAGCACCAATATTAGCGGTGATAATTGATCGGAACTGCTCATGGTTACCATCTGTTGCATACTGCAAAGCCCGCTCGAAGTACTCTAATGATTTTTCTATTTGATCAAGTTTGGCATATATATTTGCAATATTACATGTTGCACCTGCTAAAGCGTCAAGGTTATGATTTTCTTCATAGAACTGTATCGCAATGCTCAGATACTCAAGCCCCTTTGTGAAATCTCCGGTGGAAGAATATACCATTCCCAATTTGGAATTCCCATTTGCTATTCCAACCGCATAATTGCACTGTAGAGAAATAGCTAATGCTTTCTTATATAACTCAAGAGCTTTTGTATAGTCAGTTCTATGCCATGCTACGTTGCCAAGCATTTCGTAAATATTGGCGTGGCGTGAATCTTCAGGTAGGTTAACGACAATCGCCAAACATTCTTCTGCCAATTTTTCAGCTTCATCATAGAAACCATGAGAGACTTTTTCCATGATACTTCGCAGTGTTGCATTGACTTGTTCTTCTGTCATAATTTCTCCAAAAAATAGGTACGCATTTTTCCTTTGCCTTTTATTTCCATTTCACCACGCGGAACGAATATGAATTGAGAATTGTCGCCTGTTAATTCTTTGTCCTTCATTCCTAATTTTTCATTCCTCATTCCTAATTCTCTTACAAATTCTTCCGACACATGGATTTTACCTGCTTCGCCGTGGGATTCCATTCTGCTCGCCGTATTCACTGCATCGCCCCATAAATCAAAACTGAATTTCTTGTCACCGATAACTCCACCTATCGCTTCACCGCTGTGTACACCTATACGAACCCCTATTTCCCCTATTGACTCTATCCATGTTGTCTCTCCTAATTCTTGGGGAATTATTATCCTCAAACTATTCATCTTGTCTAATAATTCTATACTTGCATTTGCTGCTCGAATCGCATGGTCAGACTGTTCTTCCGGAGCACCTGCAACTGCCATATAAGCATCCCCTATCGTTTTTATTTTTTCTAAGCCATGCGAAGTCATTACATTATCAGCCGCACGAAAAATTGAGTTCAGTAAATAGATTAAGTGTTTTGGTGGAACAATACTAGCAATACGTGTAAAATTTACTAAATCCATAAACAATACACTTACAGAAGAATAATAATCGGCAATGAAATTTTCTTTATTTATCAAACGTTCTGCTATGATTGGCGGCAGGGTATTTTGCAATACTTGCTCAACAGCCTCGGCTCGAGCACGCTCAATTGCTATTTGTTTTTCATGCTCAGCATGCTTTCGCTCATAATTTAATTTTTCCACATGTTTTTTTGCATCTTCACTCTGTACTTGCTTCTCTAAATCGTGATATTGCTCAAAGTGATTCAAGGCTTCGGCTGTACGTTGTTGTTGTTTGTACAATAAAGAAAGAGATTGATGAAATTCATATTGCTCTTTTTTTCTTCCAAGTTCTTTCAATATATTAAGCGCTTGTAACAAATATCGTTCTGCTGTGAACGGATTATACAGTATTAATTTCTCTTTCGCATAAATATTTCCAATATTACCGATACAGATTGCCATACCTACTTTGTTGCCGAGTTCTTCGTTCAACTTAAGAGCATGGCTCATATATTTTAAAGCTTTTTCATAGTCCAAAAGACTAAAATAGACAGAACCAATATTACCTGTAAATCGTGCAATACCGCTTTTATTGCCGAGTTCTTCGTAAAGCATGAGCGCACGGTTCATGTATTCTAATGCCTTGTCATGGTTCGACAGAGCATGGTACACACTACCAATATTACCCGTATTATTTGCAACACCATCTTTGTTACCAAGTTCTTCATTCACTGCAAGAGCCCGATTTATATACTGTAATGCTTGCCCATAATCCAAAAGATTCTGATAAATACTCCCAATATTTCCTGTCCAAATTGCTATACCACTTCGATTAGCAAGTTCTTCATCAAGTGCAAGAGCACGGCTGTAATACTCTAATGCTTTACCATAGTCTGAGAGGTGGACATACACATTTCCTATATTTCCGGTATTATTTGCCATACCACTTTTATTGCCGAGTTCTTCATATAATGTAAGGGCATGGCTATAATACTCTAATGCTTTACCATAATCTGAAAGATGAGCATACACATTTCCTATATTTCCGCTACAAGCAGCTACGCCAACATTATTACCAAGTTCCTCATTGAGAGCCAGAGCGCGACTATAGTATTGCAATGCTGTCTTATAATCTGATAGGTCATGATACACAAGACCTATGTTCCCCATTATGCTTGCTACACCAATTTGATTGCCGAGTTCTTCGTTCAATAAAAGCGCTGCATTATAGTATTCCAAAGCCAGATTGTGTTCTGACAATCCTTTATAAACAATACCAATATTACTCAGTACTTTTGCCTGTAATTCTTTATTCTCTCCTTGATAACTAAAAGCCACAGTTTCTTCAGCCGCAGGCAAGGACTCATGTATTCTGCCGCGCCGCCAAAGCGATTCTGAAAGCGCAAGCAAGGTGCGGCAATGGAGTTCCGGTACATTCGCAAGAGCATCATCAACGAGTAGCTCCCGCGCTTGGGTTTCAGCAAGAGCGTGGTCATTACCCGTTTTCAGTAATACTTCAAGTTCTTCTACTTTGGTTTTGAGTTCGTCGGGTGTCATTGTCTCAACTGTGATATGTTTGATTGTTTTGATTACCGTGATTGTTTTTGTGTTTGATATTTTTTTCGTGTAGGACAGCCACATAGGCTGTCAAATCCCCAAAATCATGGTACAGACATTTTCTCCAAAAAATACGTTTTCATCATGCCTTTTCCCTTAATTTCCATCTCACCACGGGGGATAAACCGTAGAGACGGTGCATGCACCGTCTCTACGGCACGCATAAAATCTGCGCTACAATGTATTTTCCCTGCTTCACCGTGGGATTCCATCCTGCTTGCTGTGTTCACCGCATCGCCCCATAAATCGTAAGCAAATTTTTGTTCGCCTATAACACCTGCTATAACTTCACCGCAATGTAAGCCGATACGAACATTCACTTTATGACCGTCTATTTCTACTCCTGCTGCGAATAATTCTTGCACTCCGAGAGCAAATTGTGCTGTACGACTTGCATGATCCGGAGTGAATACAGGAACTCCACATACCGCCATATATGCATCCCCTATAGTCTTAATTTTTTCTAAACCATATTTCTTTGCAAGAATATCGTATTGTATAAATAATTCATTCAAGCCCGAGACTAATTCTTTAGCACTAATTTTCTGTGAAAGAGTAGTAAAGCCCACTATATCTGAAAAAAATACCGACACATTTTCTGCTTTATCCGCAATGGGTTGTTCACCTTTAATTAAACGTTCGGTGATTTGTGAAGGAAGTATATTATCCAGTATTTTCTCACGTTCTTGAAATCGTGCAAGTTTTACTTGTCTATCACGTTCGGATTCTTCTACTTTACGACGATACTCCATTTTTTCTGCTTCTTGTTTCGCTTCTTCACTTTGCACTTCTTTTTCAAGAGCATAAAATTTACGAAATTCATTATCCGATTCTTCCCAACGTTGTTGATTTCTATAGAGGTTGGAAAGTATTTTATGAAACACAAACTGATATTGTTTATTGCCGAGTTTTTCAAACATTGCTCCCGCTTTAACAAGATATTCTTCCGCTTTATCGGGGTCATAGCCACTATATTCTTGTTTTGCAAACACACGACCAAGATTACCATAATCTATAGCAATATCCATAGAAAACTCATTTTCTAAATCTACTTTCAATGATTGTGAGTAATACTCAAGTGCTTTATCATATTCTCCCATTTCATAATAAGCATTGCCAATATTAGAAAACACGGTGCCCATTTCTGAACTTTGCCCCATTTCTTCTCGTAAAGCGAGTGCTTTTATGTGAAATTCCAAAGCAATATCGTATTCCTTTAAATTATGATAAACATTCCCTATATTACTAAGCCATACAGGTATATGATTTTTTATGCCTTGTTTTTCATAGAGTGAAAGCGCTTTATGATAATACTCAAGTGCAAGATTATATTCGTTAAGCTTTTTATAGATATTACCACAATTACCCAATACAGCCCCCAACCAATAACTGTCATTACTGTATTCAAAATTTTGTATTGCTTGTTGAAAATACTTCAAAGCGTTGGATATATCACCCCTATCAGCCGTAATATTCGCAAGTGTATTTAGGATTTTACCGGTAGCATCTTTACTAGAGCAAGCATCAGCTACTGAGAGTGCTTCTTCACATATAGCGGTGGCTTTATCATATTGGGACAATAAACGCAATTGCCACGCCAGAAGATTTAAAGCATCTGCTTTAGTTTCCGGCACATTTATAGCACTTGCGGCTTCATATTTTTTCTCTATTTCTTCAGTTGTCATTTATGCTCCGAAAAATACACCTGTTTTTTGAAAATTGCGTGCATTTTCCTCTTTATTCATCACATACAGTACAGTAATATTTTGTGTGTTCATAGTTCTTCTGTCTAAGATAATAAGTCCAATATTGTACAGTTCTCTGCAAAACTACGATGGGGTGCGTAGAAGATAAACACTCATGAGCTACGCCACACATCACACTGACAAAAATTCTTAGGTATAACACCATAGAAACAAGAGATTTATTCTATCAATCAACACTCTGTTACTCCGATCGTCTCAGGCGAAGTGTAAAATTAGCGCCTTCTCCGACAACACTTTCACATTCCAGAGTACCTCCCATTTGTTCGGTTATTGTTTTTGCAATAGACAACCCCAATCCTGTGGAATATTCTCCGGCTGTTGGACGAGCCGATAATTTCTGGAATTTGCCGAATAGCTTTTTTTTGTCTTCTGATGTTATCCCCGGACCATTATCTTTTACCGAAAGTGAAATGTATTTTTCTTCAACCTCACATGTAACTTTTATAGTAAGATCCGGTGGTGAAAATTTAATTGCATTGGACAAAAGATTTTCGACAATTTGGTACACACCCTCGGGATCAGCAAGTACGAAGGGTATTTCAGAAGGAATTTCCGTAAAAACAGCGATGTTTTTTACAGATGCACTATCACCATGAGAAGTAACGGCTTCCTGCACTAATGAGGTAATATCGGTTGACACAATTTTCATAGTCATTTTTCCGGACTCTAAGGCATTGATGTCAAGCAGATTTGATATCATTTTGTTCATGTGTTGAACTACTACGGCTATACTTTCCCCAATAGAAATAAGTTGATCTTGCGTCAAATATATATTTCTTCTTTGCAACACATCAGATTTTAACTGAATTACTGTAAGTGGATTTTTTAAATCATGGACAACAATACCGAGAATATCATTTTTTGCTTGATCTGCTTCAACAAGTTTTGTATTTAATATTTCTAATTCTTTCATGACGAGTTCTCGTTCTTGAATCCGAGTTTTCTCAATAGCCAGTTCTTTTTCTTTTTCAGCAATAATTTGCGTATATTGATTGCCGAGTATTATTTTTTTTACTTCTTCAGAATATACTTGTTCTTTTAATTCATGGTATCGTTTAATTTGAAATACAAACTCTTCCCAACGTTTTTCTCGCTCATACATATCAGCAAGAAATTTTCTCATTTCATATTCATGCAATTTTACTCCATGCTCATGAAAAAATTGTATGGACTCCAGTAAGTATTCTTCGCCTTTTTTGCAATCGTATCCTTCAAAATCCTCACGCAAATATATTGCACCAATATTTCCTCTCCACAGTGATTCTCCATACCTATTATTGCTGCTTTTACAGCAGTGCAATGCTTTATAAAAATTCTCAAGTGCTTCTTTGTAGCAAGATAACTGTACATACACACTCCCAATATTGCCAAGACTTGTTGCTATACTTTTGTTATTATGACTTTCCTCCGCAGTCACTAAAGAATTTCGATAATACAACAGAGCTGTTTCATATTCTTCTAATTTCACATACGCATTACCAATCGAACCGACGCAAGTGGCTTCTCCATGTTTATTACCTGTTTTAATTGCAATTTCCAGTGCTTTGTGAAAATACTCTAAAGCTGTTTTATAATCCGACAGATGAATATACAGATTACCAATATTAAGCAAATTTCCGGCAATTCCTTGTTCATTTTCTATCTCTTGGTGAATACAAAGTGATTTTTGGAAATAGTGTTGAGCATGAACAAAGTCTGATAAATTACTATAGACAATTCCCATATTGCCGTATGTTGATGCAATACGACCTTTGTTTCCAAGTTCCTCATCTATACGAAGCGACATCTCATAATGCTCTAAAGATTTTGGGAAGTTTGACAAATTGCTATACAATAATCCCATTATCCCTGTGGCTCTTGCCTGCAAATCACGGTAATGATGTTTGCTTGCAATATCACAGGATTGTCTTGCATAAGTCAAGGCATTTTGTGGTAATCCATTGCGCCAAAGACATTGCGATAAATGAAACAATACTTGAGCAAATATCTCAGACTCGTCCTCCGGATCAGCGTTTTCAACAATATCGAGAGCCAGAGCTTCGGCTTGCTTATAGTGTTGCTCTTGCTCAATGAGTTTTTGTAACTCTTCCGCTCTCTTTGTTAATTCTTGACTTTCCATAGTGTTATTGTTTTATTGTTGTTGCCTTTGAACCGACAACTACGCTTGTTTAGTTTGCAAAAACTATCTTTTACAACTCCTGTGAATTGCTTTTTTTTTATACAGGGAACAAAAATACATCAAAACCACAACGAAGCGATATACTTCATGCCTATAGATTGGGATATGAACACTAAGAATCATACAAATCTGAACCTCGATAAAGTGGTTGTTGAGATTTTCATGATGGATTCTCTTGATATATAAGTATGTGAAATACAAAATCCTCCGGCATATATCTCAATCAATCCTGTGCAAACACCTTCTCCAAGAAATATGTCTGCATTTTTCCTTTGCCCTTTATTTCCATTTCACCGCGCGGGATAAACCGTAGGGACGGTTCATGCGCCGTTTCTACGGCACGCATAAAATCTGCGCTACAATGGATTTTTCCTGCTTCGCCATGACTTTCCATTCTTGCTGCGGTGTTCACAGCATCGCCCCATAAATCGAAACTGAATTTTTGGTCACCAATTACACCACCTATCGCTTCACCGCTGTGAATCCCAATACGTACACTGATTTCGCCCACGCTCTCAATCCACGATGTAGCTCCAAGCTCTGAAGGTATCTTGATGGATAAATTATTCATCGAATCAAGTAATTCAAGGGCTGCAAGGGCTGCTCGATGTGCATGATCTGAT
>JAFLBY010000123.1 GCA_017302855.1 Candidatus Kapaibacterium sp. | reverse complement strand
CTTTTTTCTTAATAACTATATGTATTTACCTTACAACTATATCTTTTTTCTTGATAATTATCAATGAATAATCATATTCTATAGCTTCCATTTCATCTTTGATGTCCTTCCGCTCTATTTCTATTTTTATCTACTTTGCTGCTATGTATTTCTGATTAACTTCTACTTTTATTTTCTCCTCTTCTATGGCTTGCAGTTGATCTTCTATAGTTTTCGGTTCATCTTCTATGGCTTGCGGTTCATCTTCTATTGTTTGCGGTTCATCTTCTATTGTTTGCGGTTCATCTTCTATAGTTTTTTGCTCATCATCTATTGTTTGTAGTTCATATTCTATCGCTTGCAATTCATCTTCTATAGTTTGCGGTTCATCTTCTATTGTTTACGGTTCATCTTCTATGGCTTGCGGTTCATCTTCTATTGTTTGCGGTTTATTTTCTATGGCTTGCGGTTCATCTTCTATGATGCCAGAAGTTCAAGCGCAGCATCCAGAAGTTCAAGCGCAGCATCCAGAAGTTCAAGCGCAGCATCCAGAAGTTCAAGCGCAGCACCCAGAAGTTCAAGTGCAGCACCCAGAAGTTCAAGTGCAGCACCCAGAAGTTCAAGCGCAGCATCCAGAAGTTCAAGCGCAGCACCCAGAAGTTCAAGCGCAGCACCCAGAAGTGCATTTTTTGCATATATAAGCCAACAATCGCCCCCCAGAAGCCGAAAATCACCCCCCAGAAGCCAAAAATCCACTTCCAGAAGCTAAAAATCACCCTCCAGAAGCTAAAAAGCGAGGGAAAGATGAGAACAAGCAATGGTAAGATGAAGAGCAAGGACAAACAGCAACAGAGCAGCAAGAGAAAGTTGAGTAAAAGAAAGGTACAGTAAAATTCCGTAGTTTTGAAGTAGGAACTTATGGACTGAAAAGTCAATAGTAGCTAATAACAACTCTTGACAACAACAGTGTAATAAATTCTGAATATATAACCTTATGTCTAATTTTGCATTAAACTATGACTACAGAACAAAAATATCAAACCGTATTGAACAAAAATACGTTTTACTTTTATAATCCTGTTTTTCAAGAAAAGTATGAGAGTTATATTAATTCTCTGAATGAAACATTGCTTGTGTTGAAAAATCAAGTAGAGACTCAAGGACTGAAAAAACAACTATTTGAAGATTTATTATCTGAAAAAGAGAATGGTTTACGTGCCCTACTTGCATTAACAGGATTTGCAAATGAAAGTTTAAAAAGATTGATTACAGTTGTTAGGGTTGCTGAGAATAAAGAACTTGCGAAACTATTACTCAAAGATAAGTGGGAAGAAGCTGAAAAAATAGAAGCGATCAAAGAATGGAGCGATAGTCGAATCGAAAGTATGATAAAGAACAATCCATACTTTAGAAAAGGGCTCGTTAATCTATTTTTTGAGGGTTCAACAGTGCCCTTTTTGACTCAAACTTTGCCTTTGTTTGAATTAAAGAAGTTGTCTATCTCGAAGCTAAAATTTGAAGTCCCTGCAATGATTGATACCTTAATACGCTACAAAGAAAAGGGTAGTTATTCGGGACAGGCTGAAAACAACCCTGAGTTTTTGTTAAAGAGCATATTGAAAGAGATGAAAATTCCTTTTGAACATGGAGATTTAGAAGAACTTTTTAAACATAAGTTTGACGAAAAGCGTACAATGGATTTTATTTTACCAAGTAAAGCGAACCCTCAAATTATTATAGAAAGTTCATTTCTGGTAACGACCTCATCAGGGCAAGGTGATAAATCCAAAACGGAAGGAAACATCAAGAAATTAATTGCGGAGTATTATCCCAATGCTAAATTTATTGGTTTTGTTGATGGTATTGGCTGGTATGTAAGACCAGGTGATTTGAAACGTATGGTAATAGCTTTCGATGATGTTTTTACATTTCATAAAGACGAATTAGAACGATTTAAAAACTATATAAAGAAGAATTTAAAATGATAGAACCTTTTTTGAATAAGATACATCAAGGTGATTGTTTGGATTTATTAAAAAAAATTCCAGATAATTCCGTAGATATGACTTTTGCAGACCCACCATTTAATCTGAAAAAAGGTTATAAATCGTATAAAGATAGCTTAGCATTGCAGGAATATTTAGAATGGTGTGAAAAGTGGATTTTGGAAATGGTTAGAGTTACAAAGCCAACAGGTTCAATTTTTTTACACAATATTCCGAAATGGCTAACATATTATGCAGGTTTTCTCAATAAAGTAGCAGATTTTAAGCATTGGATTTCTTGGGATGCTCCAAGTATGCCGATGGGTAAAACTTTACAACCGAGCCATTATGGAATTTTGTTTTACGCCAAGAATATAAAAGAGTTAAAATTTTACGAAATTCGTTATCCGCACAAACGAGATAGAAAAAGTAAATATTTGTCGAAAGACTATGGCGGGAAGAAGCCCATTTTACACCCTTTTGGTTCTTTAGTTTCAGATGTTTGGACTGACATACATCGAGTAAAGCATAACAAATATAGAGACGAACACCCATGTCAATTACCTGTTCATCTTCTGGAGAGAATAGTACTGATGAGTACTGACGAAAATGACATTGTATTAGACCCATTTAACGGGACGGGAACAACAGCCCTTGCAGCAAAACGATTAGGGAGGCAATTTATAGGATTTGAACTCGATAGTGAATATGTCGCGATTACAAACAAAAAATTAGAACAGGAAATTCCTAGTTCTAAATTAGGAGATTGTTGGGTAAGTTTTTACTTGGATAAAGTTGTTACCTTGCGAGATTCAGATTGGGAAGAATTAAAAGAATATTTTTATATTCCTGAGAAACCTGAAGACATAGACCATACATCTATTATCTTAAAGTCTAAAGTTACTGTTTCTTCACCACTTAAAAACGGATATAACATAGAAATACATAACATGAGATTGTTCGAGAAGGAGACTATATATCCAGCAGCCAACGGAATACATAAGAAAAAGAAATAAATTTATTAATATAGACAATCTACCCCGTCAGACCATAAAAAAAGCGGCTTTGCGCCGCTTTTTTTTTTACTGTTTTCCCAATAAAGAAATAGATAAGACATATCATCTACATCTTTTTCTTTAATCATCGGCTTCGGCAAAGGCGGGTTCGCCGACAGCAGTTTCCAAATGATGTTCTTCGGGTGTGCCGAATAATGCCGCTCTGTCATCATCGAAAACACCTTCCCATCGTGCCATAACCACACATGCCAAACAATTCCCCAATAAATTGACACTTGTTCGCGCCATATCCATTAATTCATCCACGCCAAATATTATTGCCACACCAATTGCACCAAAAGCACTATGCTCCGGCGGTAAAAATGACGACAATGTGGCAAGTAATATCACTAAGGATGCTCTTGGTACAGCAGCCACACCTTTGGACGTTATCATCAGCGCTATCATCATGCCTATTTGTTGACCTATGCCAAAATGAAATCCGGGTATTGTTGATTCCACCGCCTGCATCACAAAAACAGAAGCCATTGCCAAATATAATGTCGTACCGTCAAGATTAAAGCTATATCCCGTCGGCATCACAAAGCCCACTATATGGCGCGGCACTCCCAATCGGTGCATCACTTCCATCGCTTTGGGCAATGCCGATTCGCTGCTCGTTGTCACAAAAGCAATAGTAAATGGTTCGCGCACGGCATGTAGGAATTTGCGTATGGGAACACGCGCAATAAGCGCAACAGCACCGAGAACAAAAACTACAAAAAGAATTAAAGCAATATATAAAGAACCAATAAGCATACCCAGATTACGTAAGACATCCAAGCCCTGATGACCGATGGTTGCAGCCATTGCAGCTCCCACACCCAGAGGCGCAACATTCATCACATAGCCCGTAAATTTGAACATCACTTGCGATAAAGATTCACACCATTTAAGAATAGGTTTTCCTTTTTCTCCGACCGCAGAAACCGCCATGCCAAATAATACGGAAAATGCCACAATTTGCAATACATCTCCGCGTGCCATAGATTCTATAAGACTCGAAGGAAATATATGGACAATGGTTTCAATCAGTGTTTTGGGATGAGTTTGACCTATTTTAGCAATTGCTCCCGTATCGGTGGCTGCATTCAGAACAATTCCTGCTCCCGGCTGCGTAATATTTACTACCAATAAACCGACAAATAAAGCAATGGTGGTGACAATTTCAAAATACAGTATGGATTTTCCGCCTAAACGACCAATGGCTTTTAATTCACCGCCGCCGGCTATGCCAACAACAATGGTGGAAAAAACTAATGGCGCAATAATGGATTTAATCATATTGAGAAATACATCACGCATCCATGATATTTCAACGGCATAGTGTGGAAACAACCATCCAAAAACACCGCCAATGACCAAACCAAGTAAAATTTGCGTTGTTAATGACAGATGCCACCATGCTTTTTTTTGTACATTCATTGTTCCCATACTTTCACCGAAAGAATACTAAAGAAAATTATTTATGAAAAAGTTGAGAATACATTTTCTGCTCTGATGGTGTCATCGCAGTTTTTTTTGCAAGAGCATGATTTTCTGTGACCATTGCAGAAATAGGTTTCGCTTGCAATGTGACGTTGCTGTCACCGCGTTTGACTGTAATTTTTACTTCTGCATCAGATTTGGGACGCATAATTTTTCCAATAGTCTTACCGAGAGATTCCGGGCTTAAAGTCTCATTGTCCACATTGACAATAATATCACCTTCTTGTGCTTTGAAAGAATTTTCCGGCGATTTGGGGACGAGCAATATCTCCGACGCTGACACAAATCTTACAGTAATATCCTCAAATTTATATCCTTGCACACTGCGCTGTTCTTCATAATCATATCCTATTTTTCCTAAATACTCACGCAAGGGCAATGTCGGCGCCCCAACAATAAATGTATCAATAAATTGTTGCATTTCCGGGGCTGTTATTGAGATAATTTTAGGGAATAATTCATTGTCATCAAATGGTTTATTTTTGCCATACAGTGAGGATAATGTATCAACCAACCAAGGGAGTGTTTTTGTGCCATTGGTGAGTTCACGCAAACGGATATCGAACATCATGGCAATTAAAGCCCCTCGATCATAAATCATCGGATACACTTCTTGCATTTCCGGCTCCATAACATTAATGGCAAGATCCGTTAATCCGACTTTTTTCTTAAAAAATTGCATTTGTTGAATTTTTTGGCGCATTTGCTTCATAAATGCTTCTTCGCCTGAGAGCGGAATTTGTGACAGATGAGCAAAGTATTCCGTTACACCTTCATATAGCCATAGATGTTTTGACATTTTGGGGTTAAGAAAATTGAAATCGTCAATTTCTTTACTGTGCAAATGCAGAGGAATTTTAATATGGAGAAATTCATGCGAAGCCGTATGGCTTATCATATTTTCAATATTTGCATAATTATCTGATTCGGGCAAATAATACAACGATGAATAGGAATGTTCGAGTGCGCCATAATTACCATCACCGCTATTTTGACGTGAAGCACCCAACACAAATAAAAAGGAATAATAGGAAACAGGCATTTTTCCCAAGAAATCAGCATTTGCCGAGATAACGGGTTTAATAGTTCCTGCAATTTGTGATGCTTTGATTTTTCCCTTTTCTGAATAGACGGCAACTGTGACTTTAGCATCACGTATGGTTAATTGTACGGTGTCTAAGGAGGAGGCATACAGTGCGGGATTATCAGCAAGATGGTCATAATCTTCGGCTTGATATATATCTTCCGTTTCGGTTTGCCGTATGAGTGGTAAAGCAGAAGCCCCACGCAAATTCTGTGGTCTGAGAACTGTTACCTTCATTGGAGATTTTTTGAACGATGGCAGATAAGCGCAGACGGCAAAATAATTCAATACAAAGCAAGTATCTTTTTGAAAATTAGTTCCACCCGGATTAAAAAGTCTTTTTCTATTTTCAGTTTTATCATCCCATGTATCAATGAGCATATAGTCAATGCGACGAATGGTCGTGGGATTTTCCAATGTAAATGTATTGGTTGAGCTGCGTTGTGCTATTGTTGCTTTTTCTTGCGCATCATATACAGTCACACTTTGCACATATTGACCAAAATTCAGACGGTCATATGTTCCGGGTGCGGATGCAGCAAATATCAACATAGTATCGTTTTTCGATAATGCGGGTATATGCAAACTAACTCGTACAATATCATCTGCTGTATTATTCAAATCAACCGTATAATGTACCGAAACATCCGACTGTGAGAACAGCGTTTGGCATGATAACATTACAGCAAGCAAAAGAAATACGGAAATAACCTTTTTCATAAAAAATCTATTCTTAAAATGTATTATATATTGTATTCAAAAAATTATAGTAACTCTCATGGAAGGGATAAGAAAATTTTCTTACTTTATGAATTATGCATCGAAGATATATCATGCACCGTTGATTTTAAGCAATACATGTATGTATAAGTGTAAATTACTCATAAATCAACTGTGTTTAAAAATTATCCGCAATCAAATATCATGAAAACGTTGATAAAGAATTTTCAAATCGGAGAGTAATTTGACATTATGCACTCTGATAGTATCTACATTCGTATTTAACAACAAAGCATGAAGCAAAGCCGTTGCCATGTCACGATCTTTCGGATTATTATAGCCCAATGCAGCCCCCAAGAATGATTTGCGAGAAATACCCAAAAGCATTGGCACTTGAAGTTCCGCAAAGCGATGATGTTGTTGTAATAATGTCCAATTATGTTCGGCAGTTTTCCCGAAACCTATGCCCACATCTGCCATTATCTTTTTGACACCGAATGATTTAGCCAAACGAATTTTATCGCGCAAGTTTTGCATAACTTCGTTGAGGACATTTTTATAGGTGGGATTGTCTTGCATGGATTTTGGCGTACCTTTCATGTGCATCAGAATTAGTGTTGCAGAATATTGTTCTGCTAATTTTGCCAATCGCACATCATATTCCAAACCGCTTATATCATTAATGATGGTTGCTCCTGCTTGGAGAGCAGCTTCCGCAACCGAATATTTAATGGTATCAATAGAAATCGGGATAGTGGGATTATGCTTTCGTATGGCTTCAATAATAGGAATAACACGTCGTAATTCTTCTTCAGCATGAACCGAATCTGCTCCCGGTCGCGAACTTTCTCCGCCAATATCAAGAATATCAGCTCCTTCATCTATTAACTGTAAAGCATGAGCAATGGCATGCTCGGGAGTAAATGTCTCACCACCGTCAGAAAATGAATCGGGGGTGACATTCACAATACCCATAATGTGTGGGAATGGTTTCATAGAATGTGGGGCAATAAGAATAAAATCACCTTTACTGTATGACACTAATCATTCGCAAGTATGATAATGCTGCACTGCGAATATGAATATAATAATTGCCCGAAATAACCGCACCATTGCAATCATCAACAAGATTCCATCGTACAATGTTAGGGGAGTCATTGTCAATTGTTTTTACTAATTCTCCGGCAGTGTTCACTATATAGATTGTATATTTTTCATTCATCATCGTGCAATCAATATCCACAAAAGTACGTGCCGGGTTTGGCATAACTGTTAAATGTCCGTTGTTAGCTATTCTGTCATCAATACTTGTAATTGTTGCATTTTTCATAATTGTGTCGCTACCGAGAAAATAAATGGCTTTATCGGACACTTTCTTTTTAATTGCTTGCACAGAGTAACGATATGTTTTATTGTCGGTAACGGAATCATTATAAAAAATTTCTGTGACAGGTATGGGAGTAATAAGAGAAAAAGATGCTTTGGGCAAAGTTGAAGAAGTGCGGTAAATAATATATCCTTCGGCATCAGGTGATTTTTCCCAGCGCAATGCTTTATGGGTCGGCAAACTTTCAATAGTAAGATTTTTTGGTGGCTGAGGAGGAGTTAAGGAAGAGCCATTCACATTTTGCTCCATTTGCAAAGTCGGGTCACCTAATAAAGCATTATGCACACCACGTACACCTGCAGTAAGAATCACGCCGTCCGGATATGTTTTATTCACAATAACATTTGGCACATAGCCGGTTTCGCCGGGCTGATTATTTATGGAAGCAATTGCATTGTCACCTATGGTATAACCTACAGCCATTTTATGATGAAACCAATGCGGTCTGCCTGACCAACAAGTTGTTAAATTCATTCCTTCACTGCCCAAACTGCCTCGAAGTACATTATCTTCGGAATCCCAATCGCCAAGATAACTGCCGAAAAGCATTGTATGAACAGCATTGGTTTTATTCGCGGAAAAACCAAGTAGATTGGACACGCCTCCAACACTATTAAAAGAACCCGGACCACAACCATAAGCAAATAAATAATCATCAGTCGTAAGTGTCGGATACCATTTTGCTGCTGTCACAGTATTTGAGCCGTTTAATGATGAAAAGCCACTCCATGCGGTCACAGCAAAATATTCGCCATAACCTCCAAAATTATCATCAATCAAACCGCGACGCTTGGGAACGAAAACACCCGTTCGGAAATCATTGTTTTTTTTGAAATATCTTTTGTATAATTCTATCTCGGAGTCGAAAATTGTTGCATATTTATCTTTATCGAAAAATACCGGTAAATTATAAAAATCAATTCTTCCAACCGCTAAATCTATATCTGAAGGTAAGGATGATTGGTCGAATTTACCATCATTCGGTATATTCCTATTTTGTTCACGCGTTGGTTGTTGTCCTGCCGGATTATTATCGGTATTGACATTTGCATCTGTCCATTTTCCATTGGTATCAGCATAAAACATATCAGCGGGCCATGCTCCTGTGTGGTCGGGATGACCATCCGGGCGTGTATTGCCGGAATAGGGAACAGCGATGCGACCCACAAGCATCACGGTTGTAATAGTTCTGTTGAGTTTTGTTTCTTGAAGAATTTTAGATTTTACTGCCAACACAGCATCTTTATCAAACTTTTCTGTTCTCGGCATAGAAACTATAGTAACTTTCCATCCTTCTTTTTGGACATTTTCTTGCCATTGATTTAATTCATTCGTGAGGTATGGTCGTACTTTATCGTCAATAATCACTAACACAGATTTTCCTTTTACGCTGCGCGGCGGTATGCCTATGCCTGTCGCAAAATAAGCACTACCGATATAGGACATTGTAATGTCGGGTCTTGCGCATTTTTTCAAGAGCTGATATTCATAACCGACCCCGGCTTCAACGGCTCGATCTTTATAGCTGACAGCACTTGAATCAAGAGTTGTTAATAATTCCCATGCATCATTGCTTTGGTCGAGCCGACGACGGTATATTTCATATTGTTCTGCAAACCTGTCTTTTGCCCATGAAAAATCAATGCTCGGCTGATCGGTATCCATCACACGAATATCGCATAAAAAAGCAATTTCCTTTGGACCGGGCGCAGGCACCGGGTCTTGTGAAAAAATTGGGAGCGCTATAAAGAATAATGGTAAAAAAAGTAGAACCTTTTTCATAAGCATACCTTCACTGGGATAAAAGAGAAAAAATGTGAAAATTATGGAGCCGACACAAATTTTTCCGGCTCAGCAAATGCAATATTTAACAATTTATAGACTAAACGCGCTGTTGTTAAAGCGGCATGAGGTGCTGTCTCCGATGGCGCAAGCTCCACAACATCAAAGCCGATAATTTTTTTTCCGGCACGGCGCAATTGACGAAACACATCTAATGTTTCGGCATACAAAAATCCGTCCGGCTCGGGAGTGCCCGTTGCCGGCATTATTGCCGGGTCGAAATAATCAACATCAAAGGTAATATAGACCTCATCCGAAAGAAATGAAACCGCTTTTTCTTGCCAGTGTTGTCCCCACAGTCCACGTCGAATGGCAGAAGCGTACATAGTTTTTATACCTTTTTGTGTAATAAACTCGGCTTCTTCTTTGCACTGTGCACGAATGCCTACTTGGACAATACGTTCTGTGGGAAAAAATTCCGCCACACGCGCCATAAAACATGCATGACTGAACGGTGTGTTGTGATATGTGTCACGTAAATCGGAATGTGCGTCAAAATGTAATATGCTCATTGAAGGAAAGAAATCAAAATGAGCTTTTATAGGAGCGGTAGAAATTGTATGTTCGCCACCAAGAGTAACCACGAACTTCTGTAATGTTAATAAATCGCGAACCTGTGACTCTATATCATCAAGAGCATCTTTGTCTATATGTTCATTGAAGTCTATGGGCGCAATAGTAGCAATACCTTTTTCAAAACAAAGCTCTTTTTCAAATTCATCATCATAAAATTCGACAAAAGCACTTGCTTCTATAATGCCTGCCGGTCCTAAACGAGTACCTCCGCCATAACTGACAGTATGTTCATAAGGTGCGGAAACAATAACGATAGCTGCTTCATCGAGCGTACAATGCGTGTCAATGGCAAGAAAATTATTTTCGGAGGAAAGCGTTTGCATGAGTATTACGAAATAGTTGTTATCAGATATGGATGCAAATATACGTTCATTCCGCATTTACGAGAAAAAATGATGACTATTCTGTCGTTTAAAAACAACATCGCTATGTCTTATTTATCCATAAAGAATAAAATCAATGATAGCTATTGAACATTGGGGGCTTATAGATTATCGTATAGCTTGGCGCAAACAAAATGAGCTTGTTCAGCGTGTACAATCAGGCGATGCTCCTAACACATTGGTGTTGTGCCATCATCCGACGGTTATTACAATGGGGCGGAACGGCAGTGATACGAATGTCATCGGTGATAAAGCCGAGATGCTGTCTCAAAACATAGAAGTGATTCCCATCAATCG
>JAFLBY010000122.1 GCA_017302855.1 Candidatus Kapaibacterium sp. | reverse complement strand
GCTTGATGCTCTGAAAGGTATTAAGGGCTTCTTCACGGCAATCAGGGAGGCAATACAGGGCTTCACACAGGGCTTTGTGCTTGGTAAAAATGTTGTCATTGCATTTGTAGGCGGCAGTCGTAATATTCTTGCCGCGTTTGTGGAGTTTGCGACGACAGCAATGAATCCTGCCAATTGGATTGACGGCGATTTATCGGCAGCACAGGATAAATTATCTGCGGCAATATCCGGAACATTAAATGTTGCAGTCGAGAAAGCGAATAATGACGTGAAAAAAGCAAAACTCGGTGATGCTTTAGCCACATCCGCCGCAATTCAAACTGACCTAGACAAAAATAATAAACTCGGTGAGCTTGTTACTAAATTTCAGAATGCAAAAACAGATGTCGAAAAAGCATCTATCGCTAAAGTTATTCAAGAACAAGTGCCGGGAGCAGTCGCGAGCATTGGTGCTGTTGTCGATGCGGCAGGCAATGTAGTGCAACAATTTGAAGTAAGTGAAGAAAAAGTAAAATCGTATGCTGCCGCACAGGAACAAGCCCTTGGAACTAAATCCCAAAAAGCAGCACAACAAGTGGCGCAGGGCATTCAGGCAAGTGCATCGGCATATACGAACGCACAAAATGAAGCCAAAAAACTCCAAGAAGAAATAATTAATGCGGCAAAAACAGGTAAGGATACAAGCAGTCTTGAAACCAGATACAAAGCGGTCCTTGATAAAGTGTCCGAAGAAGGTAAAAAAGTATCCGACAGCATCAGTAAATCAGCCGAATTAAATATTCCTTTGACCGGGATTAATTTGCCACCTGAATTTGAAGCACAAGTTTCCCAACAGATGGAAGGTGTGGCTGCAAAGCTGCGTGAAAAACGTATCGGAGAGCAATTAAAATCGGCAATTGAAATACAAGGTTCGCTTGACAAACAAAATGAAATCGGTAAACTCGTAGATCAGTACAAAGCTGCCTCCACCGAAGCGGAAAAATCAGATATTGCTGCTCGAATTCGTGCGAATATGCCCGGAGCCGTTCAGGAAATAGTGAAGGGTGTGGATGCCAATGGTAATTTAATTAAATCACTCAAGGTAAATACAAGTGAAGTAGAGAGAAATGTCGAAGCAAATAAAAAACGCTTCACAGGTGACCTTGCCGCAAAACAAAAAGAGTTTCAGAAGAGCATCACGGAAGAAGGTAAACTTTACCAAGATAATATATCCACACTCCGTGACCTTGCCGAGCAAATAAAAACATCCTCCAACCCTGCGGAAACCGAGAAATTAAAGAAACAATTTTCGGAAGTACAGAAAAAAGTCGGTGACAGCAAGAATGAGGTTATTGCCATGGCGCAGCAGACCACTAAATTCGGAGCCACAGCGGAGGAAGTCTATACTACAGTCGCCAATTCACTTGGAATTTCGGTTGCCGAAGCAAAGAAATTAGTCGAATCAACGACAGCTGTAGGCAATGAAGCCGCAAATGCAGCGAAATCGGTACAAGACATGGCTAAAGCATTTTCCGAAGCCAAAACAAAAGCATCGGAAATGCTTGATACTACCAAATCGCAATACAATGGGTTGCTTCTTGAATTCGAGCAAACCAAAAAGAATAAAGCACTCTCGGAAGAAGAGAGAAAATCACGCCTTGCAAGTTTGCAAGAGCAGATGAAACAATTACGTGCATCAGGCAAAGAGCAAGTAAATGAAGTGAAATTATTGGAGCGGCTGAATAAACAGACAGAGGATATATTTTCCACCGAGCAGAAAAAAGCCAAGGAGCAAAAATCATTATTCGAGGTTGGTAAAGCAAAATTAGAAAATGAAGTTAAATCTTCTTCGCTTGCTCAGGAACAATTAAAGACTGACCAAGAGCGGATTGCCATTGCCGAAAAACGTTCACGAAATACATTCGATGAATTAACGCTTGAGTCACGCCGTTTGACGAATTTGCAAGAGCAAAGGGATTCATTAAAGAAATTATTTGGTGACCTTGTTGCGCTTGATGACAAAGGGAATATCAGCATCAATGTGTCATCCAAATTATTCAAAGACGGTGAAGAAAAAGCACAGCTCTCGGACTTGGTGTCAGACCTTAATAATGACATCGCCAAATCACAAAACTCACTTGATTCTTTGCGCGTAAAATTATCGGTGGACAGCGAAGAGCTTGCCCGCAATTTACGCGAGCAGCGCATCAAACAAATAGAAGTCGATATTGAACTCGGCATTAAAACAAAGGCAGATTTAATGCCCATTTTTGATGAGCAATTAAATGAAATTTATGTGGCTCGTGAAAAGAATTACAATGACATCGTAAAGCTCGAAGAAGAGTTTGAACAAAGAAGAGCAAATGTTGGTGCCAATGCGAGTGCAGAACAACTTGAAGCACTTGAGCAAGAGTACAAAACCAAACGCCTCATCGTAGATAAAGAATCATCTGACCTTTACAAAAAAGAAGTTGATGCAAAGGAAGAGCTGCGCAAAACATTGAAGCGCATTGATGATAATATTGTCGGTGATATTCAGGATGCTGCGAAGAAGAAAATAGATGCAATAAATCAGCAATATGAGCAAGAAGAGCAGCGCACACAGACACTCATCAACTTGCAACGTGATGCACGTAAACAATTGCTGAACGATGAAAAAACAAGTGTCTTTGACGAAGTTAAAACGGAGGAAGAAAATCGCCTCAAGGAAATAGATCGCCTCCGCAAACTTGAAGTCATAACGGAAGAAAACGCTGCGGAAAATAAACTCAGGATACAACAAGAATATCAGGCACGTCGTGAGCGTTTAGAGGATGAACACCGTAAACGCCTGCAGGTTGTGGATAATCTTGCAGCCGGTGCAGAGAAGTTCCGGAAATTCGAGCAGAACAAAGCTCTGTTGGAAATTGAAATTCAAGGTAAAACCGATGAATTAAATGTATCCGAGCAGCAGATTGCCGAATTAGAAAAGCAAGGATTGGATACCACACTCGAAAGGCAAAAAGCCACCAAACTTGCCAATGAACTTGATGGCTTAAAGAACATATACTCAACGAAAGGTTCACAGATTGCCACACTCACAGAGGAACTGACTGTCACCATCAATGACACCCTTGGAAATCTTGGTAATTCGGAAGCAGTAGCGGACTCATTCAGGAAGTTATTTGCGACCATTGCCGGAGCATTGCAAGCACAGCTCACGGGCTTTGTTATGTCGCTTGTATTGTCGCCATCCGTGTCTGCATATTTGGCAGCTCTCCCCTTCCCTGCTAATATTATCGCATTGCCCACGGTGACGGCTTTGATAAATACGGCAGTGCGCAAACTCACCAATCCGCTACTTGAGTCATTACTCAGTTTTCCGACGGGCGGACGTGTGGACTCACCAACCATGTTCGTAGCAGGCGACGGCGCACGGCTTGGTGAAAGCAATCGCGAGTGGATATTCCGGGACTCACAGCTCAAACTCGTCATGGCACAGACAGCAAGCATGGCTAATGCCGACGTTGTGGACCGTCTTGAGCGCATTGAACGTGCGATATTGGCACAGCAATTCACCTTCACTGGACGAGACATGAAGGTAGCAGTTGATAAAGCTACATTTGACTATGATGTAAGGTCAAGGTGAGGAAGAATTATTTTTCAGATGATGGGAACTTTTCAACGATTGATTGCACAATAGATGGAGAAGAAGACTGGTTGTCACCTAAGTTAATATTATCACCTGATATAATCTGTTTGATAAGAGTTTCTGTGACAGTGTGACGCTCTTGAGGATTCAATATCTCCTTACCGACAAGGTTGTCAAAGCTACTTAATAGAGCAAGTTTGTGATTATAAGCGGTTCTGATGTTTAGATACGCCTTTACCATCTTCAACGAATAAGTGAATATACCCGAGAAAAGAGCAATCGCACTTAACGTAATCAACGAGTTCTTGATTAAGTACATCTTTTTTATTTCTATACTCCAGTCATTTTGCGTTGCCAAGTACTCAAAAGGTACTTCTATGTTTTTTGCTGCGCATATTATTATAACAATTACACACGATATAGCGACCCCAGATAAAATCACAAATGTCCAAAAAGGTGTATCTGTCTTTTCCAATGCATCGCTAATGTTTTTAATACTTGCCTGAATAGTAATTGACTCAAACTTTCTATCAAGTTCCTCTGACTTTGTGTTGATTTTTTGTAATATTTCATTGCTTTGATTACTTAATTCGTTGAAGGATTCTCTCGCTGCTTGAAGGTTGTCGCCAAATAGCAAAGTGTTAGTAAAGTTATAGCCAGTACCACCTCCTATCAAGTTGTTGTATTGCTGAAAACTAACAGTAATTCTTTCTTGTAAATCAGCGTTCTCCTTGTGCCATTTTTGTTCACTACTTTGGGCATAGACCAAAAGAACGTTAACAACAAGGTCATAGTAGATGTCCAGAAAAAGACTAAAAAATCCATTATCAATAATTTCAGCATTATCATCAATTTGCTTGAAAGCCAATTTCATAGTTTTAACCATTGACTTACATTTTTTAGCACTTATTTGATCCATGGTTGTAAATAAACGTGACAGTTCAGGATCAACATCAAAAACTTGACTTTGAAATCTCAAGAGGTCTTTGTACTTTGGACTTGATTTATATTCCATGATAATTACAAACAATGAGTTGATTGGAAAAGAGATGTTAATTATACAATCATTCTTAACTTCATCAGTGATTAAATCACTTGTATTTAACGTCAATAACATTACCGTAAATATTCGACCGTTCAATCTTGCCGATATAATGCTTTTTATTAACGAGGATGCTCTCAAAGGCACTACCGACGTTCTCAAAAACTGCCGTGTCTATATGCTCACGCATTTCCCCCATATAATGCCCTGTGAAATCATGTATTTCAACGGTGACCGATCTTATCTTTTTTGAGGTTGAGTTTTGCAGCACAAGGTTATATGACCCATCTGCCATTTTTTCTGTACGTAATGATACAGGCGCACGGTAAACAACCTCTTCATTGGTTTCTGCCGTCTTAGGGGTTGAGTCTATTTCAACAATTTTTGGAGTTATTAGCTTAGCGGAAGTATCTTCTACTTGCTTTTTGTCTGCCGTTTGGTCTGTAAGCGATGTGCTAAACCACAGTACAAGCAAAGCGAGGATAAAGAAGCCTAACCATATATACAAGCATATTTTAATAAACTTTTTCATTGCATCACCTTCTCTATTATTTAATCAACAATATTTGGATTTTTAATCATCTTGTAACAATCGTACTTCATATCAACAAATGCTTCGAGAACCTTTGAAACATCGCCATCAACAACCGACAAATCAGTGCGGATTGCTTGCACAAGTTCATCCAAAGACACAAAGTCGTTAATATTACCGATATTTTTTTCATAGCTCGCAACTTGCTTGGGAGTCATCGAACGAGTATAAAGAACGCCATAAGCTTTCAATTGAATGATGAATGTTGCACAGACCCGGATTAAATCTTCCGATGCCACAAGAGCAAGTTCACCAACCTTGTTTTCCACCTTCATTACTTCGTCTTCGGAGATAAGATTATCATCATCCATTTGGAATATCATTTCCAAGAACTGAATATAAAGGTCGAGTTTTTTATCGAATAACATGGTCTTAAATTCTTTGCGTTCCTCACTTTGCATTTGATATTGCATTAATATCATCATCAGTGCGATGGTGATAACAGAACCAAGAACAGATACGATAACATTAACACCAAATGCAGGCAATGTTTGTATTGGCAAGAGCCAGTCAAATACGACATAGCTCACGAGAATAAACATTAAGAGGATAATGATTAATTGCAGGTCGCGGGTTTTGTTTTTCATGGCATTGGGTGAATTAGTTAATTTTTGATTCAATACTTTTTTCTATAGCTTCACTTATCCCACTAAGAAAATCATATCCTGTGGTACGTTCAATATCATCAACTGACCGTTTATACAGCCGCCAATCATTATTATCTTTAGTGTATTTACCATTGTGCATCATAGCTGCGTAAATGGTTGTGGTATTACTCACATCTTTCAGCTTTTGACCTTTATCAAGGACCACCACAATCATATAACACGAATCAGGGATAGTAATTTTATCCTTGATTTTATTCTTTGCGATATATACTCCACCTGCAATTACATAGAGTTCTTTATTGGCTTGTTTACAGAGTGAATCACGGAAGCGTTCAAAAGTATTGTATGTGCCTGAATTTAGCTCTGACGTTTGAGGAATAATATTCGACATATAAAATGTGGTGCGATTATCTTCGGCTGTTTTTGTGCGAGCTTCGGAACCAAGCACATGACCACGGCTATATCCTGAATTGGTATAATCACTCGTTGTGACGGATGCGAACTCGGATGGCAATAATGGGTCCTTCGTAAAGCAGTCGCAGCGTGGCTCATCTCCATACCAATCGGCATTTTCGTTCCACGAAACCCAATTAGCGACATTTAATTGAGGATTATATGACAACCAATACTGTGGTCGTTTAATCATATAATCATCGGTGCTGTCACTATCTTTGGGAACGCCGAGTTCAACATGAATTGATGCAGGAATATATTGTTCTTCTTTGGGTGTATTATCCTCAACCACAGGAGCGGAAGTTGTCGAAGCACATCCGGACAGAATAAGCAATGCGAGGAGTGTTTTTTTCATACATCACCTTTGAAAAAATGACAGAGGGACATTGATGCCCCTCTGTGGAGTTAAACAATTATCTATAAATTATTTGGTCGTCTTTTGCATCTTTCCAAAATATCATATCAACGAGAGTAGTGTCTGTATCTTGGTATTTATACAAATATAAAGTATCATCTGTATTCCTCATAAAAGCGTAATTTGTGACATTATTTACACGAATACTATCACGCGGATTAAATTCTTTCTGAAATTTATAGTAAATCTGCGTGCCTACTTGCTTTTCTTTGTCCACAACAAACCAACCTTGGCGCAAATCCATTGGTTGCGAACTAAAATTAGTCACTGTGAACCATTCTAACGATTCATCTGCACCGCCTGCATTAGGCATAACAGATGTAAATCGAACACTATCGTTAGTAAATCCCGCAGGCATGGATTTAACCTTCGGAGTTGAGTTCGTTGGCGATTCATTGCCTCCACAGGCAACAAATATAAATGATATTAAAGCTATAAGTTTTTTCATAAAAATTAAATGATATAGTTAAACAATCGTATTTTTGCACTGCCACATATCCAACATAATCTCAACGAGAATATAAATTCCCGTTGCGGCTGTTCCATGTTTATTGGGCAGTATTTGTTGGATGTGTGGCAGCATGAACAAAATCGTAACGGGATCTGCCCAATATTGCCACACACAAATGACTACTGAATTAACAATTACAGACAAAACAGAGGATGAAGATAAAGCAAAAGTGCTTATCACTCCATCAGGTGTCATCATCCGACCAAATTCACTTAAAATTGCCATTCCTTCCACCGACCAATCGGGTAACACTATCTTGCGACTCGTTTATTATGATGGCAAAGATGTCTATATCCGTGAACCTGAACAGGTCGCGGAAGTCCAAGAAATTCTAAGCGAATATTTCAAAAGCTGACAGTAAAAAAAATGGAAACTCTGGAACACGAGACAAGGTATTTTAGGCATAAAACGAGCGAAAATCAGTGTTTTTCACAGGTTTGTTTTCAAAGAATACCGTACAAATACCCGACAAATACCCGACAATGGAACACATCAAAAAATTAAGTTCAATCAAATCAATGGTTTAGTTCGTCGCTCGGTGGTCTCGAGAGGATTCGAACCTCCGGCACCAAGTTTAGGAAACTTGTGTTCTATCCACCTGAACTACGAGACCGATTACATTTAGTGTATTGTGTCCATAGTGCCCAAAAACAAATTTTTTCCATTCTGTTTTTGACGCGCAGCACCATAGTAACGTATTGCTACAAAATTACGAATATCATCTCTATCAAGTGAAGGTGCGTCGGAAAATGCCGCACTTTCTATTATCTCTTCAATGTTTGTAGGGTTGATAACACCAAATTGAGCCAAGGTAATCAACTCGCCCCATCCCTCTTTGGTAAATAATTTTTTTTCATACTCATTCAGCACTCTCAATGAAAACTCGGTGGAGGGCACGGCAACTTTTATGAGACGATGCGCTAAAGACTTATCTGCATTATCAATTTTATCAAGAATCCAGCTTAATGCCGTTATGATTTCTCCGTGTGAGTAACCACGTTTTTCCAATTGCTCTATGTCAATGGATTCCACAGAAGGTTCAGAAGCTAACATCTTGACAAGTACCGTAATGATTTCAATAATTCTATCATAAGAAAAATCGCCGCTCTTCATAGTATTAACTTTCAATATATAGTGTTTCTAATTCACTCATACGTGCTCTTTGTTGCTCAGTACCGTCGTCGTAACCTATCAAATGCAATGTGCCATGCACCGCTAAACGCATTAACTCTTGCGTCAGACTCACAGTGTAGTCTTTTGCCTGCTGTGCAGCCGTATCCACGCTGATATATATTTCACCTTCAAGAGGATTGTCCTCCAAAGGAAATGTTATGACATCAGTTGGATAATCATGCTGCAAAAACTTGCGATTCATCTCATGAATGGTTGTATCATCAAGAAGAATGACACTAATATCAGCAATCGCTATGGACTCCCCTTGCAATGTCCTTGTGACTGCTTGCGTAATTTTTGCTCTGGGTATCCTTGTGTGATTACTATCATTGATAATCACGATACTGTATCTTGCTTTTGTTTTCACCGCCATTGATGAATTATTCCGTATCTAAGACCTGTTCCGCCAATGACAATTGCATTGCAGACATAATCAGACTCGGATGCAATTCACCAAAATTAGCATGAAGGGCATCTTTTTGAATGGGTGCAAACATAGAACATGTGCACTGTTTGCCTAAGACCATACCGGATATATACTCTGCTCTTTCAGTGACAAATATCACCTCATCCGGCTCGAATGTGATATAACCGCTGCATTCATGCAACTCGAAATAACCATGCTTGGTTTGAACAATCACTGCCGAACCTTGAGAACCATTAGGGTAATCTATATCGTTCATGAGTGTGACGATTTGCGCTTGGCGTGTATCGTTATGTACCATTTGCCATATACACCCCGTGGCTTCCACCGTGCCCTCGACGCCCAAGATGGCACTAATAGCACTATAATCCGCTTCTGTAAACCGATAACTCATCGGCATATCACCTTATTGAAACATAATAATTGATTATTCTTTGCAAATATACGATAATTGACGCTTTATAATTGATGTAGGGTAAATCTTACAGACTGTTTTTCTCTTCATTGCAATGCAGCCACCGAAGAAAATTCCGAACTTTGTCTTCCGGTGTATATGCTTACCAATAATGACTGCGTAATTTTGCAGGTGTCTATACTATTACTTTGAAAGCCATTTTTATGAAAAACATCACAATTATCGGAGCAGGTCCCGTTGGTAGTCTTGCAGCTATTTACTTTGCTCAACATGGTCATAGAGTGCAGATAATTGAACGACGCCCCGATATGCGCAAAACTCGCATCAGTGCCGGACGTTCCATCAATTTGGCTCTGTCCGATCGGGGATGGCGTGGCATCGCAGGCGCAGGTATTGTGCAAGACATTGCCGCCGTTGCAATTCCCATGCGTGGCAGAATGATGCATTCCATTGAAAGTAAACAGACTTATCAACAATATGGCACGGACGAACAGGCTATTTATTCTGTGTCGCGAGGGGGCATCAATATGGAATTAATGGATTGTGCTGAACGCCACGAATCTATTTCCATACTGTTTAATCAGCGATGCGTTCATGTGGACTTAGAAAATGCCACGGCGATATTTGAAGATAATGACACTCATGAAAGACTTACCATTTCTTCGGATTGTATCATCGGTGCAGACGGCGCATATTCTGCCGTGCGTGGTGCCATGCAAATGACCGACAGATTTAATTATGAGCAGCATTATATTGAACATGGCTATAAAGAACTGACCATCCCCGCATTGCCCGATGGCGGTTTTGCTTTAGATAAATATTCGCTCCATATCTGGCCTCGTTCATCGTATATGCTTATTGCGCTACCTAATATGGACGGCAGCTTTACTTGCACTCTCTTTTTTCCTTTTGAAGGTAATCCCTCATTTGCTTCTCTGCAAACCGATGACGATATCATGACTTTTTTCCAAGAACAATTTCCCGATGCTGTTCCATTGATGCCAACTTTGCTGCATGATTTTCGCCATAACCCCACATCTTCGCTCATGACAGTGCGTTGTTATCCATGGTCATACAAAAACAAAGTATTACTTATTGGTGATGCCGCCCATGCTATTGTTCCATTCTTTGGTCAAGGGATGAATTGCGGCTTCGAGGATTGTTATGTGCTCAATTCATTATTGGGCCAATACTCTGAAGAGAACTGGGGCGAAATGTTTGCACAATTCGGAAAAATCCGCAAACCCAATGGTGATGCCATTCTTCAATTGGCGCTTGAAAACTTTATCGAGATGCGTGACAAGGTTGGCGATGCCGAATTTCTATTGAGAAAAAAGATTGAAGGTATTGCTCAAGAGATGCAACCGACACGCTTCCGTTCACGCTACTCTATGGTTTCGTTCAGCCATATTCCTTATGCGGAAACCATTACCATTGCCCAAGAACAAGATGTGCTGGTGGATACTATCATGGCATTGCCCTCTATCCAAGATATGCTTGGCACAGAAGAGTTGCGTTCCATTATCTACACAACAATGGCGGCATTGCCGGAGCGTTTTGGCGATTATTCCGCACCCCTATAACCAATGGTCTATTATTACGCATCAGTTACGGCAAATAAACATATAAGGACATTATAGAGAGCGGATTGCTCCTAATTTGGCTAAATCTATAATTATCAGAATATTACTCAACAAAAAATCCATAGTGCATTTGAAGTCAGACCTGTGCTGACATACAAAATGGTGATTATTCACAC
>JAFLBY010000121.1 GCA_017302855.1 Candidatus Kapaibacterium sp. | reverse complement strand
CGAACCAAAAACAATACGCCCATCTTTCAAAAAATACGAACACGTGGTACGTCCTTTATCCGTACTGACTAATTCATATTTTTTACCACTCTTATAAGCACTGCCATCTGCATTCATTCTGAATATTTGATCACAGCCTTGTTTGGTTAATTTATCCCAATTACTTTGAAAAATCAATTCTGTACCGTCATAACTCCAATATGCTTCGGCATTGTCACCGCCAAATGTTAATTGACGAATATTTGTAAAATGCTTTTCATTATTATAACGCAAGGAATCGGCATCATTACCGCCAAACAATAATGCAGGAATATATAATAGTATGCCACACAAAATGAAGAATATTCTATTCATAGTAAAAATCAAAAAAAATAGGATAATACGTATAACAATATAAATAAAAAATTTAAAAGTATTATTGATAAATAAAGATTTTCTTCACATTTGTATGTATCCCATCATGAATCATAACGGCATATTGCCCTATCGGTAATGATGGCAATGTAATCGTATGCAATGTGTCCACAGAAGTAAGTATTGTTGAAAACAATGTTTTGCCCGTATAGTCTATAATTGAAACATTTGTTACGTCTTCTCTTGGTTGGAGTTGTAATAGAAATGACGTGCCGGATTGCAGTATAGTGGGGAAAATCACATCGTATGGTTTTTCCGATAAATGAGTATTGTCAAGAGATGATAGTGTAACATCTTGCTGCATAAATGTCGTTGTACCTGTCGCATTTCCGCCAAAACTTTTGAATACAATTTTATATATCTTGTTATTTTGATTTTTAATATAATATGCACTTGTCGTATCAAGCACCCATGCACCACCAGTAAAGGATTTCCAATTATACCCTATAGTATTAATATTAGTTGAAAATGCACTTGCGTCGGGCATACTATTGGATGCTGCGCCATTGGGAACTTTAGCAACGGTGACAGATCCGTTTGTACGAATACCGGTGACGGAATAAGGCACTTCATTCCCCGATGGATCTTGGGCATAGTCCACATATTTTCCGAATACCATATCCCATTGATTATCGTCGGGTTCATGATCAACAACATCGCCTGTGGTGAAAGAATAATATCCAAAATTTCTGCCATCAAAGTCACTTTTTGCCACTTCACCGCTTTTTTCTTCCGTACCGTCTAAATTGGCATATTTAAACATATATTTTCCGCCGACCAGAGCAGTTATCATAATTTTTTTTGTCATTGTACCGACAAGTTTCATCACATACACAGCATTACCCTTAACGGCATGGGTGGAAGGGTCATATTCTCCCCATCCGTATGTCCCCAAATTTGCATCCATATTACGATTGAATGCTCCGCTGCTCCACGATAAAGGGGAATTTATCACTCGCTCCCATTGCGCAATATCGCCCTCATCTAATGGCAAGGAAAAACTCTCTTGTGTACTCCCGGGCACATAGTATAGTTCCCAGCCTTTACCTTCATTGACGATAATAGAGGAAGTACGCCCTTTGATTTCGAATCCAAGATCCCACTCAGCCAAAGCAACAGATTTTACTGCACCTTTTTCTAATGACACATATACCTGGTCACTATATCCGGGTTTCATGCTTATTTCTTGGAGTATTTGTTGCGCGGTTACTATATTTGCTATCAAAAAGAACAATGTTGCGGTAAAAATGCGTAGCTTACTTCCCATTGAGTAATCCTTATTATTTGCGTGTAAATACGATATGTGTAAAAACAAATATATTGATTTTTCCGTTCTTCTCCAAATAGTTTTTAGTTTTTCTCCACATAGCACTATGATACAATGAATGAAAGAAACGGAGCTTCTCTTATGCAACACCCCCACAATAATCCTGTATTGGATGCAATCATTCAAACCAGTATTGCCGCAGAGTTCATTCGACAAAATGTTGATCAAGTATGTGGTAAATTGGGCATTACAGGCACGCAATACAATGTATTGCGCATATTGAAACGTGCGCATCCGCGTGGGTGTTCACGCAATGAAGTTCTTGCACAACTCATTGAAAAAAGTGTGGATGTTACACGTGTGATTGATGGTTTGGAACGTCGCGGATTTGTGGAACGCTTGCGTACAAGCGAAGACAGGCGCTTGTCCTTGAGTATGATTACATCGTCGGGAATTAGTTTATTGGGCGAACTTGATATTGAATTTATGGCTTTATTGAACGATATGACCCATAAACTCACCGAAGAACAATGGAAAGAGCTGGCATCAATTTGCAGAACTTTATCACAACGCTAAACCAAGACTGCAAACCAACTATACAACTCAGTGACAAACTTTATTGTCCAAAGTACGTCATTGGGTTTTAGCTTTTTCACTTATTGGGTTCTATGCGAATATTTATTACTACGCTTGTTTTGTTCTTATGTTGTATCGGTGCCGGAACAGCACAAAAAACAATAGCATTGCGTGCTCGTGTTATTGATGCAGATAGTGCCACCGGCTTACGCTTTGCCACCATACGTTTACAAGGGACAACAAAAGGTACGTTCACAGACAGACAGGGATATTTTCTTTTGCGTTTGGCAAAAGGTGATTATACCATCACAATTTCCATGGTGGGATACTCCCAAAAACAACTAACACTTTCCCTTGATCGGGACACTACTTTAGCCGATATAGCAATGCAACCTATGGAATTGCGTACAGAGGAAGTCGTCGTCACCGCCAAAGACCCCGCAAGGGCATTGATGGAAGCCGTATTGGCAACAAAGGAGCGTCAAAGAAATGCTGTCAATACCTATTCCTATTCGCTATATTCTAAATTTGTTTTTGCTACCGACACCCTCACATCGCGTCGCTCTGACAGCAAAGAAGACTCAACTATTTTTGCAATTCTTGAAACCTTTTCCAAAGGATATTACAGCTCGCCTGACCGCTATTTTAATCAAATTATTCGCCGACGACAAACCGCCAATCTTACACCACAAACCAATATATTAGTCGTTGGTACCAATATTAGCGCCTATGAAGACAAAGTTGCAATCTTAGGCGATGAATTAGTGACTCCCTTCCATCCTGATGCTCTTGATTTATATACATTTACCATAGAAAAAACGTATCGCGAAAATAAACGATTGCTTGTAAAGGTTAAAGCAAAAGCTAACTCTTCCGTACGAAAGATGCTCGAAGGGACATTATTGATTGAACCTGACAGCGCAGTACCGGTATCGGTGCGATTAACACCCACAAAAGCAGTGCAATTACCTTTGGATGCTTCATTGCGTTTTGAACAGACATTTACCAAAATCGGACAGTATATTATGCCCGAAGGACTTGCTCTTGAAGGGTCATTTAGTGTTAATCTTTTATGGTTATTGAATCCTCGTCTTGATTTTTCTTTAGAAAATATCGCCTCGGATTATGAAATCAATGTACCCGTTGATGATGAACTTTTTGAGCAAAGAAGGGTTGAAGTTGCGCCTGCGGCGGATGTCTATGATACCACATTTTGGCGTTCCAATGCTGTGATGCCCTTAAAAATTGAAGAAGAGCAAGCATATACTGCCATTCAAACAGCACAAGAAGTACAGGATTCCGTGGCTGCAGAAGGGTTAATCAATCAGATTTTTGCTCCTGTTGTTCGTGTACTGAATAGTGTCGGACGGCGACCTTTTACCGGCTTTGAAGATATTTTCCGCTTTAATCGCGTGCACGGAGCTTATCTTGGTATGGGATTGCGCGATACTGTTTTTAATTCTTGGGAAGCGACAATAAAATCAGGGTATGGAATTTCAGATCAACGATGGTATGGTGAATTAGGAGTACGTCATTTTCTTGACAAAATAGGCAAATTTTCAATCGGAGCAAATGGCTGGCGACGATTACAGCGACGTGATAACCCCTATATTATTCCGGCAAGCGGCATCACATTTTTTTCATTACTCGCAAAAAATGATTACGGGGATTATTTTTATGGTGATGGTGGCGAACTTTTTTTTGAAGCAGGATGGGGACAATTACGATTTATTCGCCAAAATTTATCTGTTCGACCGACAACCTTACGTTTTTCTCTGCTCAGTGAATATCAAACTACGGCGATGCGTACTACCGATTTTGCATTCTTCGGAAAAAATCGTTCCTATCGTGAAAATCCTGCAATCTTCGACGGTACTATGCGCTCAATAATGGTAGAAGCAAATTGGAATCACAGTCCTTTTCGACGTTTATCTAATTTTGGTGTACGAATGACGGGCGAATATTCCGATAAAAATTTCCTGTTTTCTGATTATTCTTTTTCGCAAGCAACACTTGATATATGGTTACGCACTCCCACATTACCTGCATGGCGTTTAGATCTCAGAATAATGGCAGGGGCATCACAGGGAGAAGTGCCACCACAACGATTTTTCAGCTTTGAAACTGCTCTTGCCTCCACAGCGGCACAGGGCGTTTTTCGTAGCATGGCTGTGAAAGAATTTTATGGCGATAATATGATTGCTATCAGAGCAGACCATAGCTTCGGCGAAGTTATTCCGGGTATTTTACGCATCCCTAATTTAGCATCATTTGGCGTAGAATTTATTGCTTCCGGTGCTCTGGGATGGAGTGGCTTTTCAGAAAAAACTCAACTTTATACAGGTACGATTTTACCGACAACCGAGCGATCACCCGATGAACGTTTTTATGGTGAAGCAGGCATCGGATTCAACAGATTATTATTACTTTTCAGAGTGGATGTATCGGCACGTTTTACACAACGTTCAACCCCGCAAATAGTGTTTACATTGTCTGCGGCAACATTTTAACTCTGGCAACTATTTATTGAATTATGGATTTTCAATTACTTCTTTCAAATTTAACAAACCCGACTTTATTATTTTTTCTTTTGGGTATTATTGCCGTTCTTATCAAAAGTGACATGGAGATACCGGCAAGCTCCGCTAAATTTATCTCTTTATATTTATTATTCTCCATTGGATTTAAAGGTGGTCAGGAATTAGCACACAGTACATTGAGTAATGAGATTATCTATTCACTTTTATTTGGAATCTTTCTTGCATCGTGCATCCCGATATATGTTTTTTTTATACTCAAAAAGCGCATGAGTGTCAGCGATGCGGGGGCTGTGGCAGCAGCGTATGGTTCGGTGAGTGCGGTTACTTTTGTTGCGGCAGTCTCATTTTTGGAAGCTCAAAAACTGCAATTTGACGGTCACATGGTTGCAGTCATGGCATTGATGGAAGCACCTGCAATTGTCATGGCAGTAATATTAATCATGAATTATGAAAAACAAGAAGATTCGCGAGGTATTGGTAATATTCTCCACCATTCCTTAACAAATGGGAGTGTGCTCATGATTTTTGGCAGTATGATTATCGGATATATTGCCGACACAAAACAAGCCGAAGGTATAAAACCATTTACAACCGATATTTTCAAAGGTTTTTTGGCAATTTTCCTTTTGGAAATGGGCATGGTGACTGCACAACGATTTTCATCATTCAGAAAATATGGTCTGGCAGCCACACTCTACGGAATTCTCTTCCCTGCAATAAATGGTTCTCTTACAGCATTCATCAGTCACGGCATTACCGATAATCCCGGTAATAGACTTATTTTTTCCATCCTTGCCGCCAGTGCATCATATATAGCAGTGCCCGCTGCCATGCGATTAGCTGCTCCGAAAGCTGATCCGGGATTATATATACCAATGGCTTTGGGAGTGACATTCCCCTTTAATATTACTGTCGGGATTCCACTTTACTATACCATCATTTTGCATACATAATACTTGGGAATGCAATCGGTAACATATGACATAACCACACAATACAAATCATCACATCTATACAATACATCATTTCGTCTTGGCTCAACAAGATGGAGGACGATGTTGAAATGACACTGTCATTACAAAGATTGTTGAGGTTTTCATGATTGATTTTTTTTATGAGTGACGATATACAATATGAGAACCATCACAACCAGGTTGTTTTCATTATATGTCGGATAGGACAATATTAATGGACTATTGAAAACATTATATATTCTCACCACTGAGAAATTCATGGAATGCTAATGATGCTATGGATTTTTCTTCCAAAATATCTATAATTTCTTCGGTAAAAAGCACCGATTCATCAAATGTTTCCCATACATACCATTGCTTTTTGCGTATATATTCAGATGCAGTATGGTTGGGCTCATAACCACGAGGCATAGTTTTAAGCGATTCACCATGTATTCCCGCAGCAAATATTGTTGTAAATTGCCGAGAATGAATAATGTCATCCCATTCCTCATGATGATTGTAAATGCGCGCACGTATGGCTTTTAATTGGTCGGGGGTTGGCATATAGATTCCTCCGCCGATTGAGCAATTACCGGGCTCAATATGACAGTAGATTCCCGGTCTTTCCACAGCTTTCCCTACCGTAGAATTTGTGCCTATAAATGGAAAAAACAACCCGACATTAGTTTTATATGGTGATTTATCTTTGCTGAAACGTGTGTCCCGATGAATACGGAACATTGATGTTTTATCATCGGCTTTATAATGAATATGTAATTCATCAAAACGATCTGCCATTGCCGCAATAAGTTGTTTTGCCGGTAACCGCACATTATTGTCATATCGGTCACGATGTTCAGCAAACCAATCACGGGTATTATTGGCAGAAAGTTCTTGCAAAAATTTAAGTATATCGGGTGAAAATCCCTTAAAATAGGAATGTATCATAATTGCATATCAGAACAATGTGTAAGGAAATGTACAAAATTTATTATTTTTTCACCGATAGAGTAATTTTTTTTGTGATATGATTACCCATTATTTTTCCTATACGATTACCTTCATTGCAGGCAAGCGGATAATGGATGCCACCCCATATACGGCTTGTAGAAGCTTCAAGTGCTGCATCGAGGAATGAAGGGAAACTGCGAACCGGATAACCAAAGCGCACTTCGGTATCATCATCAAATGAGACATTTTTACCATAGAGATTTGTCAGTATTTGCGCAGATATGGCAGAAATTGTGCTATGTCCGCTTGTATGTTCCGGAAATGGCGGTGTTTGTAATAATGGTTCCCAGTCAGGATCAATAAATTTATGGATAAAAGTAATAGGGCGTATTAAATGATAATCGTACTTTTCATTCCAGCACGACAAGAATCCATCATAAAGCCCTATTGATACCAATGTATATGCTTCCAATGATTCTATCATGGACTTTTGTAATTTTTTGCTTGCTATGCCCACAATATTAATCCAGTGACCACCGGGCGAAATCATTTGTGTATTAAAAACAAAATGTCCTTGATGCCATGTTTTTATTGGGTTACAATCCCAAAACAGTGAAATTTCCTTTTGTTCTTTTGTAAGGGTTTTTGCAAAGTTATACACTTCAATATTCTGTTGATAAAATGAGGATTTGGGGTCTTCACTGTATGGAAATGGCGGAGCGGCACGGAATTGTCCGGCGGAGTCCATGGTAAAAGGTCGCATTGTATTGAAAAAAGGATCTAAGGGATCGGCAAAAGCGGGGGGTGTGGGTTCCCATTTGCCCGGGGAACGCGGGAACACATAGCGTGAGCGTCCTTGATTGCGAATATGTCCATCATTTTTATACCAAATCCGCAATTCTTTGGCAATATCTTGGGCATATTTTTTTGAACGTTCTACTATTTCCGGCGGGGTCTGCGCACTTAATCGCTCAATATGAGCAGCATATAAACTGTCGGAATAATTTGCGCGATACAATAAATTATTCACAACGGCGCGATACGCTTCCACTACACAAATTTCCCATTTATATTCTTTTCCTGATTCCGGCTGAGGCATGGTGGGAAAACCATTAATTTGTCCTTCCAAAGAACGGTATCCGGCAAATCCATGATATGCCGCTTGGTACGCAGCCATATTGCAATAGCTGTAAATTCTGCTTATGACAGGTGGAGAAAAACCATCTTTCATGATGATGTCCGTAACCATTCTGTTCCAATCGTGTATATATTCTGCAGAGTTGTCTGCTTTTTGTCCATAACTCATTGCCGAACAAACGATAATACACCATAATAATACGGCAGTCACCCGAATACTTTTCATTACATTTCCTTTCACATACTTTTCAATAATCACCGTAAACCATAATAAATACTGTTATTCCTCAATTTTTCGGAAAAATGCGTCATTTAAGAAAAACAGAGGTAAACTGTTGATATCTTTACGTAAATCAGCCCTCAGTTCGGGGTTGATAAGAAGAGCTTTTCGCAATAATTCGACAGGATTTATTTTGTCGCCAAGCAATAACAAACATTTTGCCAAGAAATAATATCCCTCATAATTATCGGGTCGTAATTCAATAAATTTTTCAAACCATAAAGCCGATTCACCATACATTGCTTCGTCGAACAGTGTTGCAGCATAATCGAATATTCCGTCAGGATCGCGCGGATTATTTCTTAGTGCTTTTTCATAATATGCCAGAGCTTGTTCTACATTTTTTGCTGAATAATACACATCGGCAATAGCATACAGCAAATCGGTATCATGCGGTTGCAATAATTCGGCTTGTAAATAATATTCGATGGCTTTTTCGGGTTTGCCGATACCATCATAGGATGCAGCAAGCCCATAAAGCGATTCAAAGTGATGCGGCTCTATGGCTAAAGCATTATGAAATGCTTCAACAGCTTTCTGCGATTGATTCGTTTCATGATACGCCGAGCCCAGATTATGCCAGAAAGCAAAATCCGTTCTTTCAAATTCCAATGCTTGCTCATAGGCATAAATTGCTTCGAGCAGTCTGCCGAGAGTGCCATAGGAATTGCCCAAGTTATACCATGCTGCCGAAAATTCAGGCTTGAGCGTTACTGCCATATCATAATAATCTATGGCTTTGTAAAATTGCTGATGATGACACAACACGACGCCGGCATTGAACCAGTGCGTTGCATCGAAAGGATCTTCATCAATACACTGTTGATAGAGTGCAAACGCATTATCATAATCGTGCTTCTGATCATAACAATAGGCAAGTTCGGCGGTAGCGTCCAAGCTGCGTTCTTCCGATTTTTGCAGATATTTCAAAAGTGCTATTGCTTCATCAATACGATTCATGCGCCCCAACAACAGCGCCTTGCCATACAGTGCTTCCTCATCGTCGGGGTGAGTGCGCAAAATTTCTTCATATATATTCCATGCGCGTTCATATTCGCCGCGCTCGGCAAACACATCCGCTCGATGCAATTGTATGTCATTATCGGTTGGGTCAAGCGACATTGCACGGTCAAATGATTCCATCGCTTCGTCGAAGCGCTCTAAATTGGAAAGTGCCACACCACGCCATAGCCACGCATCTGCCGAAAAGGGTTGATATTCAATGAGAACAGTGCTAAAGGTAAGAGCATCGTTAAATAATTGTTTATCAAGACAATAAGGGATGAGTGTTTCGAGTGCTTGGGCATTATGGAAACCATCAAAGTTTTTGCTGCCACCGCTAAGTTCATGGCGGAAGCGGCGCAATTGTTCGTCCATATCGCGAGGTGAGGGATCGTCCTCGCCTTCATCAAATCCATAGCTGTTCATTTATTGTCTTTCTTTATGTATTTTCTCTATACGATAAACACAATTATCATGTCAAAAAAAATGGTGATAAGTACAGAATAATCGGTGGTAAAGTGATAGCAGAGATGTCTTGATTGATTTTCTTGAATTGTAAAGATGCGAAACTCAGATAACTCCAAACCACGTTGTTCCCGATATATATCTGCTCAATGGTGCATAGTTGAAACACGATTGTTATGCAAATTTACACATCATTGGCGCATATAGACGATGACATTTGTCCGATAGTACTTGAAAGCGGCTGTTTTTTTTTGTCCGGTGCAAGCCATTCCTGATTCGAGACCGAAGTGATATGGGGCAGAAAATTTAAGACTTTGTTGGGATAACAATAATTGATGGAAAGACTTGAACACCAATAAAAAATCCTATACCGTCGCCTTTCACGGTAAATTGGGGGTTCGTGCCGGATGAGCCGAAAATACCGTCATTGCCGGACTCATTACCTCGTAAATTCAGCGCATGGAACGGCGCATCGTATGCAGCAAAAAGCATCATGATATAAGAAATATCGTATGATGGATCTGCCCAATAGTCATAATCTTTTCTTTGATATACAATCCTATCTGACGATGGATTGTATATCGTTTGCACATAGTCAGGATAGTATGAACCAACATATAAATTGCGCAAATCTGTGGTGTCGCGAAGAGTTGCTCCCCAATCGGACATTATCAACCCTATACACGCACGAGGGTTATTTACAAACTCGATGGTTGATCTATATTCGTATTGATAGGATAATCTGTTGAAGTTGCGTTGTGTTGCAGTAGAAAGAACAGAGGGTATTTCAGGGACACGTGTGGATGCCGTGACTTTTTTATTGCGCCATTCAATGACCAAAGAATATTGATCTCCGGGTCGTATAATGTTCACTGGTGTTTCATATCGCGTGGTTCGCGGGTTATATACTAATTTTTTTTGTCCATAAGGTGTTGTGATACTAACATCGGCATCCTGAATTACTGCTGCCTCTCTTGTGTACATCTGTTGTAAAGGCAATGTTTTCGTAATATCCACAGAAATTGTGGTGTCGCCTGCCGTCACATAGCTTGCAACAACAATTTTCTCCACATAGAGTAAATCGGTATTGTCCACAACTTGTTCACAACTCAAGAACACAACCGATACAATTGCCAGACATATCATCAGAAAAGAATGCGAAATGGCTGTTATATTGAATGTTGTTATTTTCATGGATAACACAAGACTTTAGCGTACGGCAAATATGATTATTTCTCAAAAATACTAAGAGAAACGGATAAAATGTGTTCACCGTAAGTGAGAGCAATATATTTTTTCGGTATTTTTGTTCATCAGCTTAGAGAAGAATGACTATGAGATATGCGCATTGCTTCATTGTTCTATACTTTGCTCTATATGCTCTTACGTGGTTCAACTGAATCACATACAAATAGTTACATTCATGTTTTCTTT
>JAFLBY010000120.1 GCA_017302855.1 Candidatus Kapaibacterium sp. | reverse complement strand
ATTTCTACCATTACTTCCGTGATGCGAGATGAACGAACAATAATGTCAGATTTTACCACTGTGGCATAACCGATTCTTTTGTACTCCAAAGAGTAAGTCCCCACGGGAACATCTGCCATTTTATATATACCGGACTCTGTGCTTACTGCGCCCAACTTTGTTGACAGTAAGCGAATGGTCACACCTGAAATAGGTTGTTTTGTCGCAGCATCAACAATTCTTCCACTTATGCTGCCGCGAAACTCAGCAGCATCCATTGATATTGCAGCAGCGAATATACACACACAATATAAGAACTTATACACTTGCATAGACCAATTTTCATTACATAGTGAAAAAAGTAAACGCAAAACTACAAACAAGAAGTATGCAAAAATTTAACAAATGTTAAAAACTCCGACGGGATAGATATAATACATTTATTCGTCGCCTAAGGATGTAGTCTTTTTTTTATCGTATAATGAAGGTAATTCAAAAGTATAGCCAATATTTGTTATATAATGTATTCTTTGTAATGATGCTTGATATTGTGGTTGTATAAATAAAGAAGCGGTGATTGTATGTCGTTTGATAACTTCCCAATCAACACCTATTGTATTTCGTATTCGTTGGAGTCTGCCTATACTTTGCTCAATTCTATACAATGGCTCGATGGCAGCAAAAATTGTTATTCGCTTTGTTACTTTATAGTCTGTCAGCAGACGTACACGAATATTACTTCTATCGGGATATTGACCAATGTCAGGTAATGATTGCTCAAAATGTTCATATTGATACAGTCCACGCAATGTAAATTTTAATTTTTTCATAGGGTATTTATATTGTATTCCTATTCCATATCGCGTTCTATCCCATAATGAGCTTGAACCATAACGAATATCGGTTAAGAGAGAAAGATTATCCGAAATTTGATACTTAGGAGTACAGTAAAAAAACATCCCATTAAAGGTTTGTATATTATTGTGGGAACGTGACTGTACGGCAATGTCAATAGAAAACTGTGATGAAATGTCCGTTTCCATTCCTATTGAGTTTCTCATCATAAAGTCTTGAGATATTTGGGCACTACCGAAATATTGTACAAATAATGACAGCAGAATCCATACTGCAATGGTCTTAATCATCGTCATTGTCACCGGTATGTAAAGCTGATGGGGTATCATTATTTGCCGAAAAATAGAATCCATGAATGAGCGCTACATCTTTCAAAAAATCAATTTTCAAAAGCTCAATTCTATGAATACCAAGTCCTGTACGTTTATTTAAATCCGCCAACATTTCTTCACGTTTATCGGGATGGATTAAATCAATGCGTTCATACACAATTTCTTTGAAATTTTCATGTTTAAGAGAAATTCTATGATCGAGAATATAGGTCAATGTCAATATAATCCCATTCGCTAAAAGGAGCTGTATCATATACTGTTCGGAGGACATCAGAGCATTAAGAATTCCAATAGTAACACTAATAAAAAAGTAACCCATTTCTCGAACGGGCACGGTCACCGTTCTATATCGAAGAATACTGAAGATTGCGAACAGTCCGAAAGCGAAACCCATTTTGAGTTTAGCACTGCTGAGAAAAAAACAAATCAAAAAATTTATAACATTAAACAAGATAAAGGTAAAAACAAAGTCTTTGTTCTTATGACGTGTGTAGTAGATAACACGAACAATGATAATAATAACAAACAGATTAACTCCAAACCTTAGAGCTAATTCCATAAGGTCATTTCCCTGCACTGCGACAGTCAAGGCTGTATTAATTGCTTCATTTGTATCCATTGCAGAACCTTTCTTCTATATGTTTCACAAATTGCACTTTAGACTTAAATGCATTGCTTTTAACATTTGTTGATAATTCAACTAACCCTAAGGCATATTTACTGATTGATTGTTCTTTGATATTTCTTGTTCGTAAAGCATGAATAAACGGGCTGATGCGCGAGAATCGCTCTTGCTTAATTTCTGCAATTATTACGTGAGGATGAACTATATACTGTTTAAAATTATCGAAGGACAAAAATGTATCTAATGTCACACGTTCTATACCATCATTTGCAACGAGAGTTATTCGTTTATATCCAACGACTAATTTATGTTCAAGCTCACTTTGAAAATGAATATTTGCTTCATTTAGTAAAGATTGTTCAATCTTGCCGAGGCATTGAGGGATAGCGCTCACCTTTTCGCGAAATTTATGCGTTCGCATCGTATTTTGTCTTTGTTTAATTTCAAAATATATATCACCTGTGTCGCAGTATGTCCTATAACGGAGTTTCACTCGTCGCGGTTTACCATTATGATGCTGCTTATACATACAATAATCTTTGGTGTCTAAATATAAAGAATCATAGCGGAATACCCGCTGATTGTCTATTTCGAGAATACTATAGTCATTGCGTATTTCTTCTAATATTGCATTCAGCCAAACATCATGAAAAACAAATTTTGAATCTACTCGATTCATGAGATTCACTTTGTCCATTTGATTCAGTTGTATAGTATTGAATGAAGCAATCGTTTTTATATGTGAATGTGCTGCTGTCATTTTTTTAATCATAAATAATAAAATCAGGGACAACTAATTCTTGCTTATCAGATGTAATTTGAACTTCCTTTTTCACATAGTTACGATCAAAAGGGCAGGTGTCGCATTGCGAAAAAACCCACAGAGTATATGTACCTTTTTGCAATCCTCTAAATGCATATTCGCCTGTATATGAAGTGCGAACATCATCATCAGCCCATGTATGATTACCATAAGCAATATAAACGCGAGTGTCTCCGACATATCCGCTATCAAGAATACGACCGGCACTATTGATATCGTAACCATACACTTTACCACGTATCGTTGCCAAGCCACCCTCGCCGGGCTCTACACTGCATGAACTTAGTAAAATCACTATCATCATGGCATAGAGATACGGAAAAATCTTTACAATCATTTTTGATATTGTATCTATCTGTTTTTTCATTGTTTTATGGTATATGTTTATATTGTATGTACTTTTTGCACTTCAACAATTCTGTACTATTTATTACGCTTAACGCTGAATATTTTCTCTATTTTGAATTCTTACCAGCAACAAGAAGTAACAAGTCTTATTCTGTTTAGTTACATATCAGGTTTCAAATTTATCTATTTTTTCGAGCGAAGACGGCTTAATGATACTTGCGTAATACCCAGATAGGAAGCGATGTGGCTTAGAGCAATATGATTTTCTAAGGAAGTAAACATTTGTCGAAATACTGCAAATCGTTCTTCTGCATTTTTGGTAAGCAATAAAATTTCTCTTTGAGTTTTTCGCATTAGTTCGGCTTGGGTAATGCCCGTTGCCCATTTATTGATTGCAGCAGAATTTTTCATAAGTGCCTCAAAATTTTCGGCACGGATTTCCAAAGTTACTGTGGGTGTTAATGCTTGATAATTTATACTGCTGTATTGATTAAAAGTGCGAGTGAACCATGGTGCAGTAACGGCAGGTCCTTGAAAAAACTCTACATTCACTTCTTTGGAATTGTAGGTATCATAATAACCGCGAACAATACCTTCGAGCACAAATACTTCATTGTCAAAACGATTGCCTTGACGAATAATCATGTCATTTTTTTTGTAAGTATGTATCGTAGAAACAACACGAAGTGCTTCGCTTTCTTTGTCTGAAAGTGCAACTGTCATTTCTATAGCTTGAAGAAAAACAGAAATATAGTCGGTCTGTACAGCTGTCATCGTATTTATTTTTTAATTTCTTTTTCTTTTATCAATTGTGTGATTAGCGCTAATTTTTCGCTATAAAGTTGTTCTGCACTTACCATATTAGATGCCCTTTCAAAACATTGTTTAGCATTGTCATACTGATTAAGTATTACATACAAGCACCCCATATTATACCATGCTTTGTGATAGTCGGGATTGAATTGTGCAGTGTCGGTAGTTTTTTTGAGAATATCTAATGCTTGTGTATAATTTTTTTCTAATACCATTGCATTAGAGTTTGTAATATATAGAGCATTATTGTCCTCAAGCAAGGCAAATTCAAGCATATCTTCATAGGGAGCTATCCAACCGACAACGGATGCAGCAATATCATCAGTAGCCTGCATTTCCAATTGCTCCCATGTGCGCATTTCCGCTTTGTTTTTCACTATATGTTTGGAAAACGATTTTACGGCAATGATTCCTTGATTTTTTTTGTCTGTCAAACGACAATGTACTGTGATATGCTTTTCCTCTTTTTTATGTATCTCCGGTAATATTGTAAGACCTAAAACATTGGATTTGGTCGCTTGGGTAGTGTCATACGATTCCTTGGAACTCATGCTTTCTACATTAATGGAAAGCAATGTTGCGGTTTGGGCATTGGGGGTTTCTTCCTCCACTATCGGATATCTGCCGCTTCTGATAAAATTTTCTTTCAATGCAGCGCGTAATCTCTGAGTATGGGGGTACGATTTATTATCGTTTTGCACCTGTCCGATGATTAGTGACTGAATTGCCTCAATGTGCAACAAAGCCGGTCTGCGCACACTATGGCGAAGCGTCAATGTCGGAATAGAACTGCCACATCCATAGAGCGCAAAAATGAGAAGGACAGCGGCTGTAGATTTATATGTCATCATAGAAAAAAAACAAAACGTGAATTTGTTGCTCTCAATAGATACGAATATACGTTTTCCTCATGAATTACACTTTTTTTACTGCACTCGTCTATTTGAATGAAGAAGTTTTCTATATTTGTCACAACTATTCATTCAGATAACTATCATGACTTCCACCGACAAACATATTTTACGACAACGCTGTGCGGTACTTGTGGTGTCCTGCGATGCTTACAGTGATTTGTGGCAGCCGTTTTTTTCTCTGTATCATCGCTTTTGGCAAGAATGTCCATGCGATACTTATCTGCTAACCAATTATGCACAACCTGATTTTGAGGATGTGAAACCCTTGGCTATTGGCGAAGACGTTTCATGGTCTGACAATGTGCTTGCCGCCATTGATGCTTTACAGCATGACTATGTGCTATTGTTTCTTGAAGACCTTCTTTTGCATAGCCCTGTTCGTGCCGATGAGGTACAAAGTCTCATGATCTGGGCAATAGAAAATGATTGCAATTACTTGCGATTCAATCCTTCGACCCCGCCGGATAAGCCCTATGATGACCGTATAGGCATTGTTTCTCCCGGCACCTTGTACCGCGCATCTGTTGTGTTATCACTTTTCAAAAAGGATGTATTGCGCACTTTATTGGTCAAAGGGGAAAATGCGTGGCAATTTGAGACATTTGCTACAATACGCTCTGATGTTTTTGATAAATTTTACTCTACGTATTACGATTATTTTCCTGTACTTAATACTGTTATCAAAGGTGTGTGGGAATATGGTGCTTATCATGCAATTCGACGACTTGGCATAGAGCCATCGCTCGAAAGACGACGACTGATGAATCTGAAAGAACGCACTGTGTGGCAAGGGAAATTGCTCCGTTCACGGCTGTTCCGCTTTGTACCACCTTCTTGGAGAAGATCAGTCAAAATGGCTTTAACGGGGCGGTAATAATAGTCTCCGGGTAATGATTTTGGACAAAAATTAAAAAAAAATAACTTTTTTTCTTGCATACTCCACATATTTTCCTTATGTTCGCTGTAAGTTAGTGTGCAAATAATTACACACTGACAGGCATTAGGATGCCCTCGCAGTTTATGGATGACTATGCTTTTTTTCACAAAAACTATAAGAAAGGGGTAGTGGATGGTGTTTTCTTTACTGCTCGGAACAATTGTAGGATTTGTACTTGCCGTCCCACCGGGACCGGTAGGTGTAACAACGTTAAAAGCAGGTTTACGGGGCGATGAGCGTGGTGGAGTGCTCATCGGACTTGGTGCGGGCGTAATGGATTTATTCTATTGTCTCTTTGCAATGCTTGCAACATCTGCGCTTTCTTCTTCATTGGAAGCGTTTTTTGGGGATTATCCTCTTGCGATGGTTATCTTTCAAGTGCTGTGTGTACTTATGCTTGTGGGTTATGGCATAATGGAGCTGCGCTCCTCTCGTGTACAACAATGCTTACAGCAAGATTCACACCCGGGTCGCTTACGTATTATTGCTGAACGTTTGAAAAAAAATGGTCCGTTTTTTATCGGTATAGCAATAGCTCTTATGAACATAGCCAATCCCACATTCCTTCCCTCTCTCGCTTATACCTCTATGGTAATCCAGCATTCCTCATTTTTTGAAAATACCGCCCTGAATTGTTTACTTTTTTCTGTCGGCTTTGGCTTCGGAAATTTCGGATGGCTTTATTCCATTCTTAAAATTGTTCTGTTTTACAAAGACCGCTTTTCACCCGAGTTTACTCTGCGTTTACATCGTTTTGCGGGCTTTACCATGATAGGAGCAGGTACATTGCTCGGTTATCGAGTATTGTTCAGTAAGGGTTCGGAAATTGCACGCTTATTATTTGCTTTCTAACCTGATTATTGTTCCATTGGCGCTTTAAGAATGCCTGATTGCATAATGCAAGTCGGGCATTTTTTTTGTTCTGTCAGTGACAATGAATTGATACCGTAAACGACTATACAACCTACTATTTCACTTACACCACCAATGTTATTATGACTGCACATTCTTCCATATATGCACATCGTCAAGACATAGTTACTCTTGGCGATTTGCGTTCATCCGGCTATACTTCTCTCAGCATTCGTGATGAAATGCGCAATAATTTACGCCATAAATTACAAAATGGAGAAACACCTTTTCATGGTATATTCGGTTATGAACACACGGTAATTCCCGATATAGAAAGAGCAATTCTTTCGCGCCATACGATGATTCTTTTGGGATTACGTGGTCAGGCAAAAACACGTATTGCACGGTTATTGGTCAATGTATTGGATGAATGGATTCCATATATTGCCGGCTCCGAAATACATGATGACCCCTTAGCTCCTTTGTCGCGTTATGCTGTGGATTGCATAGCCGAACATGGTGATAAAACGCCTATCGCATGGTTGCATCGTTCGCAGCGTTATATTGAAAAATTAGCCACACCGGATGTGTCTATTGCAGACCTCATCGGCGATGTTGATCCTATAAAAGCAGCAACACTCAAATTGCCATATTCTGATGAGCGCGTTATCCATTTTGGGCTGATTCCGCGTTCACATCGTTCCATTTTTGTCATAAATGAATTACCCGACCTTCAGCCGAGAATACAAGTAGCTTTATTTAATATTTTGCAAGAATCCGATATACAAATTCGTGGTTTTACCATGCGATTACCATTGGATATAGCTCTCATATTTACTGCAAATCCTGAAGATTATACTAATCGAGGTGCTATTGTCACACCACTCAAAGATAGGATAGACAGTCAGATTCTCACACATTATCCTAAATCGCCGACAATTGCCCAGCTTATAACCGACCAAGAGGCACAGCCCACATCGGAGCAAAAAGAACAAGTATATTGTCCTTCGGCGGCAAAGTTACTTGTCGAATATATTGCGTTCGAAGCACGAAAAAGCGAATATGTAGATCAGAAAAGTGGCGTTTCCGCGCGATTAACAATTTCTGCAGCAGAAAACTTGTACAGTGCTGCCGAGCGCAGAGCTTTGGTGACACGTGAAGACCATGTTATGGTACGCATGAGCGATTGCATTGGAATTATACCAAGTATCACAGGCAAAGTGGAATTAGTATATGAAGGTGAGCAAGAAGGTGCTTTTACCGTTGCGCAAATACTCATAGGCAAAGCGATACGTGCACTCTTCAGCCATTATTTCCCCAATCCCGAATCCTTTAAGCGCAATGCAAAAAACAACCCTTATACGGTTGTGATTGAATGGTTTGCTGCAGGAAACTCTGTGACATTTCCGTCGGATATTTCTTCACAACACTACACAACATTATTGGATTCTATACCGGGCTTAGGTGACATTGTACGGCGCACTCTTCCCGATATAACGGACAAAGACTACTACTTTATGATGGAATTCGTTTTGCATGGGCTTGCCGAATATTCCCTACTCAGCAAGTCACTCACAGACATAAGTGACTCGGCTCCCGGCTTTGCTTTTGGCGACCTGTTGCGCAGCATGTTTACCATGAAACCTGACGAAGACTGGAATGACAATGAGTAATGGGTGGCGATTTATAGAAAAGAGCATCTTCAGTGATGATACTCTCGTACAAAAAACGTATATTAGCAGACGATTTTTCAATTTATATTTGAGGCAGTATGCTGAAATACAAAGCAGATATTAAGACTATACTATTTCTGAGTGCTACGACCTTGCTCCTTTTCGGACAATGGAATTATGGCTTTCATCCCATTTCGTACATCACAAGTTTGTACTTGGCTATCACAGTAGCCGTCATTGCGCACAATCACAATCATGTTCCGATGTGGAAATCGCAAACAATGAATACTCTCACCGACTATTGGATAACCCTGTTCTATGGTTTTCCTGTGTTTGCATGGATTCCAACGCACAATCGCAATCATCACAAATTCAACAATCGTGAAGGCGACCACACTATTACCTATCGCATTAGTGAACGTAATAATATTTTCACATTGTTGAGCTATCCCACAATTAGCAGCTATTATCAACAAAGTCCTATTATGGGCTATTTGCGTGATTTGTGGGCACGTAATCGCAGCAAGTTCTATCAATCTGCTTCCCAATATGTGATACTCGGTGCATTTCTTGCCGGTGCATTATATCTTGATTGGCAAAAAGCATTACTGTATATAGTGATTCCGCATCAAGTGGCATTGTTTTCTGTCTTGATTTTTAATTATATTCAGCATGTCCATGCCGATGAAGAATCAGAATATAATCATTCCCGCAATTTCGTTAGTCCTATCACAAATTGGATGTTATTCAATAATGGTTTGCATACTGTGCATCATCAAAGAGCCAATACTCATTGGAGCGAATTACCGGCAGCACATGCCAAAGTTGAGCATTTAATTGACAAATCATTATTAGAACGTGGTTTTTGGACATATATAATTCGTGCATATATTATTGCACCATTTTTCCCGTCCTTACGCACGGTGTCTATGCGATTAATGAGAAAAGCAAGTCAACAACAACAAGTCAATGCATAATATTTTTGAATAATGATTTGATAGTTTCTAAAAAATTATTGACTTCTATTTCGCTAATATAAAAAAACAGCTCATGATTATCATGAGCTGTTTTTTTTTGAGATTTTTTTTTCTATTCTTGAGCTACATCAACGATAAAAATTATCGACAACTATGAATTACTCAAAGAAATTCAACCATAAAAGACAAAATTCTTATAAAAAACATCAGTAAAGACACTATTAAAATTCATACGACAATGTTGCTGTTGTATAACGCTGTAAAATTGTACCGCCAAAGATTTGATAATGACGACGATCAAGCGCATTAAAAATATTAACACCAAGCCGTAATTTATCCATGACATTGTAACCGGCATTAATATTCAACACTGCATACGAAGGCACAGAACCTTCAATTAAACCTGCTATCCATTGGAATCCTTCCACATAACGGAATTGCACGCCCACATCATAACGTTGCGGAACAGTATAGCTTGCATTCAGTGTTATACGATGTGGTGATGTATTGGGTAAAATCTTATTTGCACTGACAGTATTTTCGACTACTTCTGTGCCTAACCATGCATAATCGGCAGAAAGTAAAACATAATCATTCACATAATAATTTGCACCAATTTCCACACCATATTCATTCACCAAACCAATATTCGTAGGGGTGACAATAAATGCAGCTTTTCCTGTGACGGGATCAATAGCTAAACGAGAAGGAAATGCAGGGTTTATTTTTGTAAGTTCCGCTTTAAGAACAGAATCTGCCTGTGCATTACCATACGAAAATGGTGTATATACCTCTGGCGCAAGTCCACCCAATGGATTAGAAATAAAATTCGAACGACGATTATAATATGCATCAACAGTCACAAATAATTCTTTTGTAATAATTCCTTTATACCCAAATTCATAGGACATACTCACTTCGGGTTTAATCGTAGAATTACCCAAATTCCATTGTGGTAATGATGATAACGCCACAGCATTCGGTAATACAGTTCGCACGAGTGTATCAATCCTTGCAACATTGACGGCTCCTCCTGCGGGTGAACGGCGATTTAAATCACCATAACTCGGACGCAAGAATGAACGATTTACCGTTGCACGGACTGTATGCCCGGAAACAGGAGTAAAGACAAGTGCGGCTTTCGGCGAAATCTGATCTTCAAAAAATGTGGAGCGATCATAACGTAAAGCACCCACAAATTGCAGATTATCAAGCAAAGAATATTCTGCTTGTCCATAAATACCGCTGAAATTATTATGAAGATTATCGGGTCTTAGCAATGGTAAAGCATTGACGATACTTGTATTCACATGCTGATATTCATGGGAAGCACCAAGAATGACTTTTAATGTATTGTCTAAGAAATTATTATTCCATTGAGCATCAATCACATACACATCAGAACGTTCGGCAGAGGTGGCACGCGCATTCATCACAATTTGTGGAATCGGTGTATTACGGCGATAATAATGTCCTTGAACATTAAATCGCTCGGAATTATAAGCAAGCCGCGCAAAAGGTTTTTCCACTTCGGGAATTAATATACGTCCTGTTTGATTCACAAAATATTCATTACCATAACCGGAATAACCAATTTCAGCCAAAACACGCTCTTTATCTGAAAAATGATAATCCATACGCGCAGTACCAAAATAATTAAAAGCATTTTTATGTGCATCAATTAATGAGTCTATGCTTAAAATACGATTGGCCATACCGGCACGAAATGTACCCGGAGGTCCCGCGGGGGCATCTGCTAAGTCTAATGCCAAACCCGGATATTCTAAGGATGTGGCTGTACGCGAGCGCACCCATGATTGGCGTTGTGTGGAATATCCTGCATTAATTTTAAAGGAAATATTATCATTCACCGCCATAGCATGACGACCCGTAATACGGAAAGTCTCATAT
>JAFLBY010000012.1 GCA_017302855.1 Candidatus Kapaibacterium sp. | reverse complement strand
GGCAATAAGTGAGCCAAGTGTGCGAGCATCAATCTTTTTACACATAATCATCGTGGTGGGACGATTGCCCTCAAAAACTTTATGGGCTACTAATTGCTCTTTTTCTTCCATAGTTCCGGGCATAGTCATTAACTCTTGTCGGACGGTATCGGCAGTTTTACCATTCATTAATGCTTCGGTTTGTGCAAGCACATTTGCCAATAAGCGATACTGATGATCACCAAGCGGATTATGGGACTGCACAGCCACAATAAAATCGGCGGGAATAGTGTGAGTGCCTTGATGCAATAATTGAAAAAATGAATGTTGACTGTCCGTACCCGGCTGTCCCCATAAAGAAGGAGATGTCTGATAATCTATACTTTCACCGTCAATTTGCACCGATTTACCATTACTTTCCATTTCCAATTGTTGCAGAAAAGCCGGAAATAATCGTAAATATTCATCATACGGTAAAACAGCATGATTTTTTTCACCACATAGTGTCGTATTCCAAAAAGCGCATAATGCCATCATCACGGGAATATTTTTTCGTAATGGCGCACTCCTAAAATGTGCATCCATTGCTTCTGCGCCCGAAAGTAATTCACTGAATATTTCAAAACCGCATGTCAAAGCAATCGGTAATCCAATCGCACTCCATAAAGAAAATCTGCCGCCAACCCAATCCCAAAAACGAAAAACATTTTCTTCGCGAATACCGAAAGCATCAGTAAGTGCAATATTCGTGGAAACAGCGATAAAATGTCGTGCAATCATTTCTTCATTATTGCAATGTTCCAAAAACCATTGACGAGCACTGCGTACATTGGTCATTGTTTCTTCGGTGGTAAATGTTTTGGAAGCAATAATAAATAAAGTGGTTTCGGGATTACAAAGGCGCAATGTTTCTGCAATATGTGTTCCGTCCACATTTGACACAAAATGGACTTCAATTCCTTTCTTATGATACGGTTTTAATGCCGCACATACCATTTTAGGACCTAAATCGGAACCTCCGATACCAATATTCACAATAGTCGTTAATGGCTTATGTGTATAACCACAAATATCACCTTGATGAAATCGTGCACAAAATTGTTCCATTTGTTGCAAAACATCACGAATTTCATCCATAATATTTACAGAATCCACCAATAATTCCTGACGATGAACACTACGGAGCGCGGTATGCAATACAGCCCTGTTTTCCGTACTATTTATGCGTTCGCCTTCAAACATTGCTTGCCTTTTTTCGATAAAGCGGCATGTATCGGCAAAATGTTCTAATGCGTCTATAATCTCATCATTCAGCCTTTGTTTGGAAAAATCCACCCGAATATCTGCAAAATCAACAGTCATTTTTTCAATACGTTGCGCATCATTATCCATCAAGGAGCGTATGGATTGTGCAGAAAATTTCTCCGCCACAGAGCGAAGCATCTGAATATGTTCGGAATAATTCATGAAAATTATCTTAAAATCAAAAAATACACACTTATTATTCTACTGTTACACTTTTTGCCAAATTTCTTGGTTTATCAATATCACAACCACGTTGAGCAGCAATAGCATACGCAAGTATTTGCAAAGGAATTACCGTTAAAGCAGGAGTAAGCATCGGTAACGTTGCCGGAATATAAATCACATGATCGGCATACTCCGCTATGCTCGTATCGCCTTCGGTAGCAATGGCTATGACTTTACCGCGACGTGCCCTTACTTCCTGAATACCCGAAATTACTTTTTCATACACCTCATCTTTGGTGGCAATAATAACCACAGGCATATTTTCATCAATAAGTGCAATGGGTCCATGTTTCATTTCCGCAGCAGGATAGCCCTCGGCATGGATATACGATATTTCTTTTAATTTTAATGCACCTTCCAAAGCCACCGGAAAATTAAATCCGCGCCCTAAATAAAGAAAATTCGTTGCATGGGAATATTGCAAAGCTATTTCTTTTATGGCATCACTTGTTTGGAGTATTTTTTCTATTTGGTCGGGGATGGCACGTAATGCTTCAGCAATAACTTTACCTTGCGTTTGCGATACTTGATTCATTCTGCCAAGATGCAAAGCAAGCAAGGACAATACAGCAATTTGTGAAGTAAACGCTTTTGTTGACGCCACACCAATTTCAGGACCGGCATGAGTATAAACACCCGCATGTGACTCACGGGCTATGGTGCTGCCCACCACATTGACAATACCCATCACGGTAGCGCCTTTTAATTTTGCCTCTTTCATTGCAGCCATAGTATCGGCAGTTTCACCACTTTGGGAAATAGCAATAATCACATCATCCGAATAAATCACGGGAGAGCGATACCGGAACTCGGAAGCATATTCAACCTCGACCGGAATGCGTGCCAATTGCTCAATCATATATTCGCCCACAAGCCCGGAATGCCATGAAGTGCCACAAGCAAGAATGATAATCCGTCGGGCTTTGCGCAATTTATCCTCTATGGGACGCAAGCCACCCAATTTGACATTGCCGTCTTCCACCAATAAACGTCCGCGTATGGCATCCTTAAATGTTGCCGGCTGTTCATAAATTTCTTTCAACATAAAATGGTCAAAGCCACCTTTTTCCATTTGTTCAATATCGAAATCTATTTCATGAATTTCGCCGTCAATTTCCCGATCGTCAATCGTTTTGGTCACATAACCGCTACGGTGCATCACTGCCATTTCATCATCATTCAGATAAATCACTTGGCGTGTATGCTGGATAATTGCCGCTGCATCCGATGCTGCTATATACTCGCCATCGCCAATACCGATAACAATAGGGCTGCCTCGACGAGCCGCTATAAGAGTGTCCGGTTGATCAGCGCACAATACCGCCAAACCGAATGTACCGTCAACCTCCGATAATGCAGAACGAACGGCAAGCTCAAAATCGCCCGTTCTTTCATACAAATGACCTATAAACACGGCAAGTACTTCGGTATCTGTGTCTGAAGAAAATGTATAACCTTCGGAAATCAGCTTTTTCTTTAAACTACTGTAATTTTCAATAATACCATTGTGAATAAGGGAAATCTTACCCGAATTATCGGTATGAGGATGGGCATTGATATCATTAGGTTCGCCATGCGTAGCCCATCGCGTATGACCTATTGCCAATGTAGAATGCATCGTCGTATAATCAAGTAATGACTCCGTTTGCGATACCTTGCCCGCTCTTTTATAGACAAGAAGATTGCCCTGTTCCAACACACATAAACCCGCAGAGTCATATCCTCGATACTCCATGCGTTTCAGCCCCTCCATCACTATGGGTGCTGCTTGACGATGACCGATATACCCCACTATTCCACACATGGTTGCTTCCTATTGATAATTGAAAAAAACTTTGACGCTACTATGCTTTTTTTCGTGCCGCCGAAAAGGCAATGACATCATACCATACAATAAGGTGACTTCCATGTATTGCCTTTACTTTAGCATATATACCTTTGCACTCATACAGTGTTTACCTCGACGTTTCGTCTTGCAAAACCATACAATCAATCACAAAAAAAACATATCCTATCAATCTCATGGACACTATCACCATACATCAACAAGCGGAACATGCAATAGCGGCTTTATGCACAAAAGACAGTCGTTTTTTTGACATCTTTCTCCATGATGCCTTTCTCTATATCAATACGCAAGGTCATAATTTTACAAAACAACAATATATCAACAATGTTGTGCTGTCCGACAATATGCGATGTATAGCCCAACAACTCTATCCGTTGAATATAGAAGAAAATTACCCTTTAACAACAGCAGAATATCTGGTGCATGACCATTATATATGGGCTGGCGAAGAATATCATACCACATCACAATCACGGAGAATATATCATAAAAATTCGGACGGCACTTTTCAATGGTTATTTGGTCATACTTTTCCCCAAAGCAATATTGCATGGGATATACCTCATTTAATTGGTACTACTGTCGAATTATGTCCGCTCAGTTATAATGATATTGACGGTTTACTCCATGCCACCGACGATTCATTATGGCAATGGACTTTGCAGGATCTTTATACACGACAGGATATGGAAAACTATGTCCGCAGTGCCTTGCGCGATCATGCTTCGGGCTCTGCCATACCATTCGTTATTAAAGACAGGAAATCAGGTGATTATATAGGCAGCACACGCTTTGGGTGCATTGACCGAGAAAATAATAATGCAGAAATTGGGTGGACATGGATAAAACCATCACATCAAAAAAGTTCCGTTAATACAGAAATAAAATATGCCATGCTTGAATATGCCTTCGAGCATCTGCAATTTCATCGTATTTCGATTATAACAGACAGTCGCAATCTGCGATCGCAAAAAGCCATTGAGCGCATAGGTGCAAAAAAAGAAGGCATAATTCGCTCTCATCTGATAACGCATAATAATTATATTCGCGACAGCATCAGCTACAGCATTATTCGTGAAGAATGGGAAACAATCAAAAACCATTTTCACCATAAACTGTTTCGTGAAAATTCATCCACCCCGTCGCTTTGCGTCACCCCTTAATGACGGGAATTTTTGAAATTCAATCCCGTCGGGATTACACGTTTATAGAATTCATGTTTCGTGAAAATTCATCCACCCCGTCAGACTCCGTCTGCCACCTCTCAATGAGGGGAATTTTTGAAATTATAGGTTTGAATAATCAATAATTCTCTTTTCTTGAGTTTTTTTGTAAAAAAGTTGAAGAAAACAGAGTTTTTACTCAAAAAGTAGTATTAAAGTAGTAATGGACATGATAATATTACTCGTAAATTGCCTTATACTCAATGTTATAGAATGTCTTGAGAATTTTTTTCACAAAACCCTTGGAGGTTGTTATGAAGTATGTCGTGTATGCCATAGTATTGGCATTAAGTGTTCCACTGTATTCACAGGAAATTCGGCTTGATTCGCTGTGGATAAAAATGGGCGGATACCCCGTCATGGCGTTCTCACCCGATAGTAAATTCTTACTGTTAGGTCAAGCAGACGGCATTGTTAATATTGTAGAGGTTGAAACAGGTACCGCTGTTGATACCATTACATTACCGAAGAATGGATATGCCGATTTTCGATTTAGTCCTGATAGAAAGACTTTGATAGTGTCAGAGAAAAAACAAATCACATTGTATTCTTCCTCTACATGGGATTCCATCGGCGTTATTAGTGGTTTGCCAAGTCCGGGCAGCTTAAGTATAAGTCCTGATGGTCGCCTCATAGCAGTATCGGAATATTATGGTGGAATTGCTGTCATAGATTTTATCAATCGTCGCTTGATGCGAACAATCACCCGTCCTTCCTCCTACAAAGGCAGCAATAATCAAGATATTCCTTTTAATAATGGCAGAGTAAATTTCAATAGTGATGGCACATTGCTCTATGGCAAAAATGCTGAAGAATTTGGCTCTTGGGATTTGACCAAAGCCAATACCCCCTTTGTGCGCAAAATGACCATAGGCAATCGTGCTGTTATCGGCTTTACGCCCGATAATCGCTATATGGTTCAACAATCAAATTATATTTGGGATCTCACTACTAAAGCTCAAGTTCAAATTGAGGGATTAGAGTTATACACAACTCAAGCTCCACCATCATTTGCTTTAACGCAATCAGGAACACATATTGTTGTCACTCAGAAAGATACTCATTTTCCATTATTTATCAATCTACATCAAAAACGACTCATCCAAACAAATCCACTCAAGTATTTTACATTGACAATGTGTATTAGTCCTGATAGTATGTATATTGCTCGGCAAGTCGGCACAGATGGATTTATCTTGGAAAAGTTACAATGGGGGATTACAGGTATCACTGATGAATTGATAACTATTTCAGATATACAAATAGTTGCGATGCCAACTTCTCATACAATTACCCTACGTATGAGCAGCAGACAATCCTACCCCTCAATTTCGATAGGACTACATAATGTTTTAGGCGAAAAAATCGGTGAGGTGTACCGAGGCAGTCTAAGCGAGGGTACACATGAATATCATTACCGTAGTGGTAGTTTGTCCAATGGCATATATTATATCATCGCCGAAACACCGTCACAACGCTATAGTGTACCCTTCATCATTAATAAGTAGGCAGGAGCAAAACAATGAAAACAATATTGATATGTGCCTTTCTTGTCATGAGTTTAACTATGGCAGATGCTCAAGAGAGCCATCAGCCGCCGAGTGCGATGACATTTTCACAGAACTATTTGCTCTTACGCCATCAATCACCGAAGTTCCTTTATTCATGGAATTTAATCCCGCAGGGATGATATGATAATACAAAGAAATTCATCCACCCCGTCAGACTCCGTCTGCCACCTCTCAATGAGGGGAATTTTTGAAATTCAATCCCGTCGGGATTACACGTTTATTGAATTCATGTTTCGTGAAAATTCATCCACCCCGTCCATATTTCTGCCTCATGTTTTTGCCCCATCCTGTCCTTCCCCGCGGGGAAGGCATAAATGACTTCTCCCCGTCGGGGAGAAAAAAAGAGTGGCAAATCTCAATCAATACGTCCATCCACCCCGTCGCTTTGCGACACCCCTCAATGAGGGAATTTTTGAAATTCTGGACTTACCCCATAAAAATGCATCGTCGTAGTGCTACTTCACCGCTCATGATTGCTAGATGATTGCATTGTTTCTCTTCATGTGATTAGTATTGCTCATCGTTATTGTGTCTATGTTCATCGGGTCATTCTATGGTAACAATGATGCGGTGTTTTTGGCGGTATCGCGCCATGATTATGTCAATGGAGCATAAAAAAAAATCCCTTCCTCTTTGTCAAAAGGAAGGGATAAAAGTATTGTCTATCAATATTTTATGATTTTATTTCTTTCATTAATTCGGCTATAATATCAGTTGTAGAAAGATTTTCGGCTTCGGCATTGAAATTTGCTACTATTCTGTGCCGTAAGACCGAAGGTGCAATGGCGCGTATATCGGCTATTTCGGGTGTGGGTCTGCCGGAAAGTGCTGCTCGTGTTTTTGCTCCCAAGATCATAAATTGTGAAGCACGAGGACCTGCGCCATAGCTCAGATAATCTTTTACAATTTTTGCCTCGCTTGTTTTGGGTCTTGTTGCTTTCACTACTTTTACTGCATATTCAATGACATTATCAGCCACAGGCACACGTCGCACAAGGTCTTGAAATTCTTTTATCTCTTGAGCATTGACCACAGGATTGACTGTAGGTGTGTGGTCTGTGGTGGTTGCTTTCACAATTTGCACTTCTTCTGCAAAGGAAGGATAATCTAACCACAGATTAAACATAAAACGGTCAAGTTGCGCTTCGGGCAAGGGATATGTACCTTCTTGTTCGATGGGATTTTGGGTTGCCAATACAAAAAACGGCTCATCCAATCGGTACGTTGTTCCCGCGGCTGTGACGCTATGTTCTTGCATGGCTTCCAATAATGCCGCCTGTGTTTTTGGCGGTGTACGGTTAATTTCATCAGCAAGGACAATATTGGCAAAAATCGGTCCTTTTACAAAACGAAATTGCTTTTGTCCCGTAGAAATATTATCCTCAAGAACTTCCGTACCCGTAATATCGCTGGGCATCAAATCGGGAGTGAATTGAATGCGATTGAACGATAAATCCAATGCCTGTGCCAAGGTGCGTATTAAGAGTGTTTTTGCCAGCCCGGGCACACCCACGAGTAAACAATGACCGCGTGCAAATAATGAGACAAGTAATTGATCAACAACATCGTGCTGACCAACGATGATTTTACCTATTTCTGAACGAATGCTGTCCGTGCTTTGTGCTAATTTTTTGAGTAATTGTATATCTGAACTTTGTTGTGACATGTAATTGTTTCCACAAATGATAGGTGAATAATAAACATCAATTCCTTAGAATTATTCCTGAAGTGTGGAATTGTGAAGTTTGATTGGTGCGGCTGATTTTTTAGAACGTAATTTCATATTTAAAAATTCGACAAGGGTTGAAAATGCCATTGCCGAATAGATAAGACTTTTATCAATATGCGCCCCGAAACCTTCCGCAAACAGCACTAATCCTACCATCAAGAGAAATGCTAAAGCAAGCATTTTGAGCGTCGGATGTTTTTCAATAAATTGACTGACTGTTTTTGCAGTAAAGAACATAACGCCCACAGCAATAATCACGGCAGCAATCATTATTTCCAAATGTTGTGCAAGCCCAACTGCGGTGATAACGGAATCAATAGAAAAAACGACATCCAGAATAGCTATTTGTACAATAGCCCCCCAGAACGAAGATTGTTTTCCTGAAGCGGTGCCGTGTTCATCGCCCTCCAATTTATTATGTATTTCCGATGTGCTCTTTGCAAGCAAGAATAAACCTCCGCCAATCATTATCAGGTCACGCCAACTGAATCCATGATCCATAATGGTAAACACGGGAAAAGTAAGTTTCGCTATTTCTGTGATAAAGAATAATAAAATCACCCTTAGAATAAGTGCCAATGCCAGCCCTATGCTGCGGACTTTATCGCGATAGGCATCGGGCAATTTTCCTGCAAGAATTGAAATAAAAATAACATTGTCAATACCGAGAACAATTTCGAGTACTGTCAATGTTACAAAACTGACTAAAGCCGCTACTGTAAATAATTCACCCATATTTTAGAAGATTACAATTTTTTTTACGATTTTTTTTACTGATGATTTCTTGTTGTTTTTACCGACAATATGTTCTGCCCTACACTCAATGTTTTTGAGTAGATTTTCACATAAATTTGTATAAACTTTTATCTGCGTATGCCGCTCATTTGTGCTATTTCTTCAGCTTTCGAACGATTATAATCCCAGGCAATGCGCTTGTAGTTAATCATATCAACAATGGTTCCGATTAAACAAAAACCACCGGTCAATAAATAAACAATGCCCAATCCGATGCTGTCGGTCACAAAACGCTGAATCCCTGCAATGCCGGGGACAATACCCAATACGGACAGCAATAAAATTAATTGCGGTTCTTTGCGCCTTTCACGGTAAATCATGGCAAATTGTTGCGCTTGCTCTTCGGTCATTCCCGAAATAAGGTGCTGCACATACATTGCTTCTTCGCCTTCAAGCTGAGGCATTAACGTAAGAACATTCGGCATAGTCTTTTCCTTAAAAAAAGTATAGAAAATTGTGTATGATTGTCTTAGATATTTCGTACTATTGTAAATCCAAGCACAGCTAAAGATAGTGCAATATACGCCCAAATTGGTAAACGTATGGCAGGTAACCGTTTTCCGCGCCATACTATCAGCAGCGAACGCAGCCCAAAGTATGCTATTGCCGGCACCGTTACGAAAATCAATGGATTAAAGTTCCACGCAATGGTAAAATTACCATGCAGCAAGTGATGTCCGGCTCTTGTCATGCCACAGCCGGCACATTGCAAACCGGTCATTGTGTAAAAATAACATGGTATAAGCGGCGTTTCCGACGGATTGATTACATAAACAATCACGACGGCAATTCCCATGAATATTATTGCGGCAAGACTGCGCGTTTTTGTTGATAATGCCATGATTTTTATAGAATAAAACCTCTGTTCTCAATGGTATTGCTATTCCCTGACCGGTGTTTCAACCATAATTTGCACGGTGCGTGAATAGGAACGTCCCTGCGGAGATTCATTATCGTAGAGTAATTCCTTACTGCCGACAGGGTCTAATTGCACTTGCCCTTCTGCAAGTCCCAGAGCATTTTTGACTTCTTGACAACGACGCAATGCAAGGTTTTGATTGTAGGTTAACTCGCCGCTTCTGTCCGCAAAACCCGAGATTATCACCTTAGAATCTTGTTGTATGCGTGACTTAATATCGTCCACAATACGCTGATTGGCGGGGTTCAAAGTAGCGCTGTTAAAATCAAAGACTATGAGCGCGAAACGTTCTATTTTTTTATCATCATGCAATTCATAGCGTTTCTTTTTGAGAGTGAGTTGTTGTACTTTCAAGGATTGACGAGCAGTGGTTGTCATACCAATTTTATCTTGGGCTTTCAATTCAATGTGCACAGGAGTTTCCAATTCGGGCATTGGTTTTTCTGCCAGATTCCATTGCAATATCCCCAAAGGCATGGATGTTCCATTGAAATTGCGCAGCGGTCGCAAACTTTGCTCCACATCAACTGTCCATTGCACCAAACCGGAATCAGAAACAATAGTGGGCACAATTTCTACGATGGGCGGTGTGGCTTTTATTATCACTTCACGCAAAGACACGGGACGCAATATATCCATATCATTTGAATTAATGTCCGCACGACTGTTTTCTGCTTGCCCGTCGAGGGTGGTATTATTGGCTGCCTTTTCGGGTAATTTTCTGAACGCAGTATTGATACGCGAAGGGGCGATATTCCATTGTTCTACTAAATATTCTTTTATGACATTGGCTCTGTTGCGGGAAAGATTCTCTGCCGTATCGCTATTTTTGGTATTATTGGCACCGGTAATTGTAATAGTTGCTTCCGGTTTTTTGATTAAACGACTTCCGATGATATTTAATAATTGTCCATAAATATCAAGGGTATTTCTTCCAAGCGTGTTTTCGGAAAATTGTTGGACATCATCCTTCGACAATTGCACCATCGCTGTTTTATCCAAATCCGCATTGCCTTCGGGAAAGAACACTTGCGGTAACAGCGGAAATTGCTCTTCGGTTTCTATTTCTTCTATTCGAATAGTGGGCGTGGCTTCACGCTTGCCTTGCGGGTCTATACCAAAAGCTACAACACTTGATTCCAAACGCGAAATTTTTGGTATTTCATGAAGATAATGTTCACGAATAGTAAGATGGCGATATTCGGTATAATCAATTTTTTCTGTACGAACATCGCGTGTGATAGTCAATAATGACACTTGCGGTTGAGCCAAATTAAGAACAAATTTTTTTGTGGTGTCGCGTACAATAGTCGTATCGTATTTGATAATAATATCCGGTGGTGGAATGAAGGAATATGTCAGTGTCACACCAAGCTGTAATTGAGCAATTGTCCATGACAAATCTGAGGATATATTGTTGAAGGGCAGTACAAGACGAGCTTCCGGTGATGCCGTTACGGTAGAAGATAGCGGGAAACCATAATGAACACCGATAGTACCATTAAACAAAGCGGAAGGAACATTAGGTATTATGCCCGAAGTATCATTACGAAAGGAACGTCCCGTGTTAAATAGGACGCCCGCCGGAGAGATAATGCTTTCCCTTTGGGCAAATGTTGTCGTGGATAAGAATGTTGCCCCAATCCCGGCACTCACAAATAAACGCGAGACGGGTTCATAACTTACACCGGGTTCTATTGTCCAACCTGCAAGCCCCGCTTCTAAAGAATATTCTGTTGCTACGGGAACACTGACCACTTCATTGGGTGCAGAAACTCTCCGCACAAGAGTATTGCCTATATTTTGTTCTTGCGTTGCAAGTCGGGTACCAATATCTGAATATCCTCCGCGCAAACGCAGGCGCCATTGCATTGCCAAGGGCAATTCGAGCAATGCACCGACACTATATCCTTGACCAATGGTATTACTAAAATTTTGACCACAAGTGGGGCATCCGGGAATTGCTCTAAAGTCAACATTATGAAACAATAAAGACATATCGCCATAAATCCCTGCCCATAGAAATGGCGACTTTGCTGCCGGTTTTTGTGCGGCACAAATCGAAAGAGAGACCAAGAATAAAAAGAAAAATTTACTGTAATGCTTCATACCATGATGCCATCGGAACTGTGTTGAGTAATGCAAGTTAGCACAATAAACAATTCTGACGAATGTTTGCTCTATTTTTTTGGTATCGGAGCAAAGACAGAACAATAGTCTATAGAGAAACTGTTATGGGCGGAAACGATATCCGATGCCTTTGACTGTTTCTATATAACCGCCGTATTTCCCTAATTTTTCGCGCACTTTTGAAACATGAACATCCACGGTTCTGTCCACAACAAACACACTTTCCCCCCATATTCTTTTGAGCAATGATTCACGGGTGAAGACCTTTCCGCGATTTGTGGCAAGAAAAGCCAGTAATTCAAACTCCTTTTTGGGGAAGAATATTTCTACTCCACTGATTTTTACAGTATAGTTCTGTCTGTTGATTTCTATGTCCTCTATTTGAACGATTTCGGGAGCCACAATAGTTTCGGTGCGTATTTGTTCATTGGCACGGCGAATCACGGATTTTACCCTTGCCACAAGTACACGCGGGCTAACGGGCTTTTGAATATAATCGTCAGCACCCAGCTCCAATCCGAGTATCTGGTCAATTTCTGAGGACTTGGCAGTAAGGAACACAATGGATGTATTGGCAATATGGGGCGTTTGGCGAATCATACGACATACCTCAAAACCATCATAGCCGGGCATCATGACATCAAGGACAACAAGGTCGGGTTGTTCCTGACGCGCTATGTCCAACCCCATAACACCATCGGTTGCCGTGAAGACCGTATAGCCCTCTTTGCGCAAATTATATGCGACAAGCTCGACAATATCATGCTCATCATCCACGATTAAAACCTTTTTGGGTGCAAGTGTTTTCATACAGTAAAAAACTTATGTTTGTGATGTTTAAGACTTACAAAATTACTGTTTTACCAAAGCGTAATCTTTTTATCATTCGGTAATATAGAGAAAAGTGCTGCACCATAACGCTAAGGATTATCTCTGACCGTCTTCCGAAAAAGGCGTAATTTTGCGCTCCACCATTATTCTCATTCAATGATGATGAAAACAGCAATGCTATCTTTAGTGAATGCCGCTTTGGTATTTTTTGGCACAGTAGTTACGCGTTCACATATTACGGCAGCGGAGTCTTATGCACAGCAATCGCTTTACACTGTGAGCATAGAAGACATAAGCGGTAAAGCAATTTCTTTTGAAAAATATAAGGGTAAAGTGCTCTTGATAGTCAATGTTGCTTCGGCTTGCGGCTACACGCCACAATACACAGAATTGGAAGCCCTGCACAAAAAGTACAAAGATCAGGGTTTGGTGATTATCGGTGTGCCGGCGAATGATTTTGGCGCACAAGAGCCGGGCAGCAATGCACAAATTGCCGAATTTTGCAGTACAAAATTCAGTGTCACATTTACTATGCTCGGTAAAATCGTGGTCAAGGGCGAAAACAAACATCCCCTCTATACATTTTTAACGAGCGGTCAAGGTAAAAGTGAACTTGCCGGCGAAGTTGCATGGAATTTTGAAAAATTCCTCATCGGCAAAGACGGCTCTATTGTGCAACGTTTTCGTTCAAGGGTCAAACCGCTTTCAGAAGAATGTGTCAGTGCCATAGAAAAAGCATTGGCGGCAAAATAATACAGTTCAAAAATTTTATCTATTATACATTGGAGTTAGTTTGATGAATACCTATCACGCAACTGTTACCATCACATTGCGCAAAGGAATTTTGGATGTTCAAGGCAAAACGGTTGAGCACGCATTGCATGCCTCATCGTTTTCAACATTGACCGATGTACGCATTGGTAAACATGTGGAAATGACTGTGACGGCAGCATCGGAAGAAGAAGCCCGTGCTCACGTAGATGCCGGATGTAAGGCACTCATCGCTAATCCGATTATCGAAGATTACAGCATTACCCTTCATGCTATGGAGGCAGCATGAACTATGGTATAGTGGTGTTCCCGGGGTCAAATTGTGATCACGATGCACTTACGGCAGCGCAGCGTTCCGGCGGCAATGCACGCTATTTGTTCCACAAAGAGACATCCATACCTTCGGATATTGATTGCATTATTCTCCCCGGTGGTTTCTCTTTTGGCGACTATCTTCGCTGCGGCGCCATTGCCCGCTTTTCGCCCCTGATGCGTGAAGTTGTAACCTTTGCCAATAAAGGCGGTTTAGTCATAGGCATTTGCAATGGTTTTCAGATTTTAACAGAATCGGGTTTATTGCCGGGTGTTCTTTTGCGTAATACTTCTTTAAGTTTTATTTGTCGTGATGTCTATATCCGTGCCGATAATACCCAATCGCCATTTACTTCCTCTTTGCAACAAGGTCAAGTGTTACGCATACCGATAGCGCATGGCGAAGGTAATTATTTTGCAGAACCGGAAACCATTCGTCGCTTAGAAGATGAAGGACGCGTGGCATTTCGGTATTGCACAGCCGACGGCGATAGCAATGACGAAGCTAATCCGAATGGCAGCATCAATAATATTGCAGGCATTCTCAATGAACGTGGCAATGTTTTGGGTATGATGCCCCATCCCGAACGATATGCCGACAAAGCATTGGGGTGTGATGACGGAATGGCAATTTTTCAATCAATAGCAAATGCAATGCGCATAGCCATGCCATTATAGGTGTGATGATGCGTTTATGATATTTCCATATTATTTTTAAGGAGCAAACTATGCTTGGTTTACCCGGCGGCTCGGAATGGCTGATAATATTATTGGTCATCGTTATATTTTTCGGCGGGAAAAAAATTCCCGAATTGATGCGCGGGCTCGGCAGCGGTGTGCGTGAGTTCAAAAAAGCATCTTCGGTTGATAATCCCGATGATACAACAAAAGATAAAAAACGCGAGGAAGCATAATGTATTCTGATCACTTCCGACGACTTGCACGCTATGACCAATGGGCGAATCATCGTGTATTGGAAGCATTGAATCAGCTTGAACCCAATGCTTCCCATGCGGCAATTCATCTTATGGGACATATACTGGCAGCAACGGATGTGTGGTTACGAAGGATTGACGGTTTGTCGCTCGAGGGCATACAAGTGTTTCCTCATCCTACATTAGAACAATGCAGGGCTATGTTTGAACATACAAGTTCTGCATTATCACATTATTGTGATGGGCTTACCGATGAAAATATTGAAAAGGTCATCAGTTACACAAATTTGAAGGGGATGGAATTTACCTCCACCCTTGCCGATATACTGACCCATCTCTTTAATCATGGCACCTATCACAGAGCACAAATTGCAACTCGTTTGCGTGAAAGTGGCTTTAATCCTGCCGTGACAGACTATATTGCTTTCGTTCGTTAATCATGTTTTTTTTTGACAACATATCTTTTTGGTTTTCATTGATTCGGTTCTTCTATGTTTGATATTGGCGGTGGTGAAGTTATTTTAATTCTTGTATTCGTACTCTTAATGTTCGGACCCAAGAAAATACCCGAAGTGATGGCTGCTGTGGGCAAGGGCATTCGTCAATTTCGTCAGGCACAAGATCAGATCAAACAACAATTCCGCGATATGTCCGCAGAGATGGAGCAGGCAACGGAAATTACTCCTCAACCCAAGAAAACATTTACGGTTGTGGCATCCAACGACAATGAAGACCCGCAACCGAATGCCATTGATACACTCACAATGGATGATGAAAAGAATCATTCCCCATCATCGCCTTCTGTGATTGTGCGTCAGCCGGAAGGAATCATTGCGCGAACGCCGAATCCACAACAGAACTCAGATACTCCATCAACAGAACCTCTGTCATAACATTAAAATTTCATGCGACTATTTTCCGATTCACATAATGCCGTCAGAAACGGCACAACAACATTTACAGCCATTACTCAAGAAATTGTAAATGATATTAACCAACGCCGCTCATTGAACCATTTTCTTGCCATTGACAGCGATAATGCGTCATTGCAAGCACAACAAAGTGATGCACGATACGCAGCGGGCAATGCACTTGCTCTTGACGGTATGGTTGTGGCAGTGAAAGATAATCTATCCACACGGAATTTTCCCACGACATGCGCCTCAAAAATACTCAGCGGATATAGTCCTGTTTATGACGCTACGGTGGTGGAACGTTTAGCCGCTCACGGTGCAATTATCATTGGCAAAACGAATATGGATGAATTTGCTATGGGTTCATCGGGTGAAAACTCCGCTTTTGGCAAAACACTTCATCCATTGAATGGCGACTATGTTCCCGGCGGTTCATCATCAGGGTCGGCGGTAGCAGTAGCGGCGGGTCATGCTCATGCTTCGCTCGGGTCGGACACAGGCGGCTCGGTGCGCCAACCCGCAGCTTTTTGCGGGATTGTGGGCTATAAACCAAGTTATGGCAGATTATCACGCTACGGATTGGTGGCATTTGCTTCATCGCTTGACCAAGTGGGAATATTCGCACCCGATATTCCGACAACAGCCGCCGTCATGGATGCCTTATCGGGACATGATCCCAATGATGCAACATCAGCAAACTTAGCCCCCACATGCGCAATGGCAACATTGGATGAATATGCTCAAAAACCACTCACAATAGCCGTGTTGCCCGAAGAAATCATCAAGGATTGTTCACCCGAAGTATTGGAGGTCTATAAAAAATGTCTTGATTTGCTCCAAGATAATGGCATCACCTTAGTCAATGCTCACATTCCCGCCAATGATGCGTGGATTCCTACATATTATGTGCTGGCAACAGCCGAAGCATCATCAAATTTGGCGCGCTTCGACGGCATTCGCTATGGCTTCCGGGCAGAAATCAATAACGATGACGATGATATCATGACATTAACCCGTTCACAGGGCTTTGGTATGGAAGTAAAAAGGCGCATTATGCTTGGAACGTATGTTCTTTCAGCCGGACACTATGATGCTTATTACAAAAAAGCACAACAAGCGCGACGACTTATTTATGACGGTTATGAACACATTTTTTCCCAAGCGGATGCGTTGTTTTTGCCAACCACACCAACAACAGCATTTAAGTTCGGCGAAAAACTCAATGACCCGATTGCGATGTATCTTTCCGATTATTTTACGGTGTCGGCTAATCTTGCCGGCATACCGGCTATCAGCATACCCGCAGGCAATGCTGCCAATGGTTTTCCCGTAGGTATGCAATTACAGACTTCTCTTTTTCAAGATGAGCGATTACTTTCTATTGCACATCGTTTTCAACAACTTTTCCATTCATAAGGAATAACTATGATACTTATCAATGATCAAACAATTACCGATGTGTATAATCGCTCAGCGGAATTAGGCGAAGAACAAATAACAGAGTTAATGGACACTATGGCGACTGAACAGCCCTCGGTTTTAGCGTATATGATGGCTAATGCAGGCGAAATGGAAAGCCAAATGGAAGCCGAAACTCTTATGTTTACGGGCGTGGTGCTCTGGAATTGCTTCAAAGAACATTATCCGACCATGCCTATGGTAAATGAAGATATGCTCGACGATAATGAGCAAAAAAATATCGAACTCATGCACCGTTTGGATGAATTATCCATGCAAGGTGAAACGGATGTTGTGCAAAAAATGATGGAAGAATATCCGCAACCGCACCTTTTGTCTTATGCTTTGTCCTCTATTTCTAATGAACCCTATGACGAAGATGAGGAAATGCCCGAAGAGGACATCATAAGCGAAGAAGCGCAAGGCGCGATGATAATATTGTTCAAAACAATTATTGATTCCTATATTGAAGTAGTAAAAGATAAAGAGTAAGTCTTTGTACATACATCAACTATTCTCTTAGCTCATGATATATCATGGGCTTTTTTTTTGCATAAAGTGTGATTGTGGTGAGTATAAAAAAAACGTGATATTATGGCAGTGCAAAGTGATACTTTGGAATGATGATACGAAACTCATGGGTGAAATATAATCTTCAAGAGACGGGATATTCACAGCAAACTAATGATATGCTCTATCATGATGAAATTTTAAGACTTGAGATTTGTCTGTGTTATGAAACTTTTGTAGTTTTGGGAGAAATGAACGGTGCATTGCGGGAATGTTGGAGGCGCATCTATATATTTGCAAAAGTACTTGATTGATAAACTCCGTTTGCATTCTGTAACTGCGCAAATCCGGCTTTCCGATGTGCGTCAGTATGAAAAGACCGACCCGCAATGGCACATTTAGTTTTTCCCGACACACAAGCCAACGCTCAAAAAACCAAAAAAGCCATTTTTTCATTACGCTCGACAAGAATGTTGAAAAGAATTTGAAATAAATGGCGACAATTCAAAAATATTTCCCTAATTTTGACACATTATGTCAACAGAAACAATAGGCGAAAAGCTAAGACACATTAGAGAAGAAAAGAAACTTCCATTGCGGAAAGTTGCTGCTTTGCTCGACATTGACGTTGCTATTTTGAGTAAAATGGAACGTGGAGAGCGCAGAATTACAAAAGAAGTAGTTCTGAAACTTGCCGACATATACGGCTACAACGCTGACGAATTGTTGGTTTCTTTCCTTAGCGACAAGATTTTATATGAAATTCAAGACGAAGATTTAGGAATACAAGCATTAAAAGTAGCAGAAGAAAGAGCAAAATATATTAAAGCGAATAAGAAGAAATGACATACTTAGACCTTGAAAGAATGTGGGAAGCATTTGGAGACATCCCAACTAATTCAGATGATGAAATAGAATTAGATTTTTGTTGGTGGGAAAAAGGAACATGTCGTTTTGATATATGGCATTGGTTTGATGAAAAATTACCAAATGGATTGGCTGTGGATTTTAATTTGGTTTAATAAACACTATGGCATTACCCATAAACATAGATGAATTACTGAACGGAAATACCGTTGAATGGGATCGGATTGAGTTGAAAAAAGGATGGAATCCTGAGGATATCATGCATACTTTATGTGCATACGCCAATGATATTAACCATTGGGATGGTGGTTATATCATTATTGGAGTTGAAGAAGAAAATGGGAAAGCTAAGCTGCCACCTATAGGTTTACAAGTTCAAGAATTAGATGCCATTCAGAAAAAACTGATTGAATTATCTCATAAGTTAATCCCTGTTTATATTCCTGTTTTTCAACCGTATTTAATAAACGGGAAGCACATATTGGTTGTATTTGCCCCAGCTGGAGATAACAGACCTTACAAAGCTCCTGTAAGTTTAAGTGAAAAAAGAACAGAAAGAACAATGTTCATCAAACAAGGCTCAAAAACTGTAAAAGTTAAAGAGGGTTCTGATGATGAAAGACGACTTATTGAACTTACGGCTCGTATCCCTTTTGATGACCGAATTAACCAAACTGCAACCCTTGATGATTTGAGTTTACGTTTGATTCAGACCTTTTTAAAAGAAGTCATGAGTACTTTGTATGATGAAAGCACCAAAATTCCATTCGCAGAATTGTGTAGGCATCTGATGATAGTCAAGGGTTCTGACGAATTATTACGACCTACAAATGCCGGTTTACTTTTATTTAATGAACATCCCGAAGATTTTTTTTCGGGAGCAAGAATTGAATTGATCATTCATAAAAATGAGGTTGGAAAAGACTACACAGAAAAAGTATTTACAGGTTCTATTATTCAGCAAATCAGAGAGGTGTTGCAGTATTTCAAAACCAATATCGTAGAAGAAGTGGTGGTAAAATCTAAAATACAAGCAGAATCCATTCGCTTCTTCAACTATCCCTTTCAGGCTGTAGAAGAAGCTATAGTCAATGCGGTTTATCATAAAAGCTATGAACGAGAAAATCCGGTGGAGATTCAAATACATAAAGACAAAATTGAAATATTGAGTTTCCCTGGTCCTATGCCGCCAATTAATCAAGCGATGCTAAACAAACAAAGAGTAGTAGCAAGAGATTATAGAAATCGAAAACTTGGTGGGTTTTTTAAGGAATTGAAATTGACAGAAGGTAGAGGAACAGGATTGCCTATAATTCATAGTAGTATGGAAGAAAACGGTTCACCACCGCCTGTTTTTGAGACGGATGAAAATAATGCTTACTTTTTGTGTATTCTTCCAATTCACCCTTTAATGCCCAATGCTCAATACAAGAGAGCCAATGATGAAGCCAATTATATCACCAAAAAATTCAATGACTTGAATGAGATAAACACCTATCTCAGTCTCTCTGTCTCTGAAATTGGAGACAGAGATAGAGAAGCCATAAGGGAAAAAATTAACGATTTAACCAAAATGGTTTTGAACTATTGTACAACGCCAAAATCAAGAGATGAGCTATTTGAGAAAATCGGACTATACAAAAACACCAAAAATTATCAAAACCATATAAAACCTTTGATCGATTTGGGGTGGTTATATTTCACGTTACCCAACAAGCTTACAAGTAAAGATCAAAAGTATTACACTACTGATTTAGGTAAGAAATTATTTACCCTAGTTTCAGGAGACCATCATTTTGGAATTAAAAGAATTCCTGTGGCGTCTTCAAACATTGCGTCTGTTGGGTACGACAAAAATGCACACATTTTAGAAATAGAATTTCATCACGGTGCCATTTATCAGTATGTTGATGTACCAGAAAGGGTATTTGAAGAGTTAATGAGTTCTCCTGCAATAGGGGCATATTTTATGAATGAAATCAAGCGTAAATTTGAATATCAAAAGAAATAAAACTTGCGGATAGCATTTGGAAAAAGCATTCTTCAAGGAGATTAAATAGAGGGAAAATTTAAACTATTACAAATAAGATATTTGATGGCTCAAAGAAATTTGAGTTTAGAAAATCAATATTCAAGAATACAAATATAAAATCGGTATTAGTTTATGCTTCGTCTCCCGTTCAACAAGTAATTGGTGAGTTTGAAATTGAAGATATTTTAAACTATGACCTCCAAACACTATGGGAATTAACTCAAGAGCATTCGGGAATATCAGAAGACTTTTACTACAAGTATTTTGCAGACAAAGAGCAAGGTTTTGCCATTAAGATAAAAAAGGCAAAAAAATACAAAACACCCAAATGCTTGAGAACAGATTTTAACTTATTTCCACCACAATCATTCGTTTACTTGACGGACAAATGAGAAAGCCGACCGCCAACAGCTGCAACTATTGCACAACTCATCGATAATTTGTTTGCAAATGATATAAACCTTGGGGTGGAATCACAGCTAAGAACGTCTAGAACACTGTATTTACTCCGGCACAGAGAAATTTACTTTTCTCATATTTGGATAGATACGCAAACTTTTGTAGTTTTGGGAGAAATGAATGGTGCATTGCGGGAATGTTGGAGGCGCATCTATATATTTGCAAAAGTACTTGATTGATAAACTCCATTTGCATTCTGTAACAGCGCAAACTTGGCTTATGTTATGTGCAAACTTTTTGTGACAATTTACTGATCCAAATTTGACACAGACAAATATTATAACAAGAACGTTTGAAACGCCAATAGGGAATGTTATTTGTGGTTTGGTTACAGACTGCACATCACTTCATCTTGTTGGACACAACACTTATGAAAATGGCAAATCACATATTTTTGAAACAGTAGGACACAGAATTGAGATTATAGAATTCAAAATCAGACAACCACTTTACAAGGGTGAGACAGTGGCAGATTCTTTTGGATGGATTTGGAAAACTAAAAAAAGGAGTGGCGAAAGCAAATCATTAGAGATATTTTGCCTGTTTGAAAATCCAGTCGAAAAAGTTAAGTTTGACACTGCTTGTGGAGAAAGTTTAGACGCAATTGAAGTATATAATGAGAATTGGAGTTTACATATTGGAACAGAAGACGGAGAAGCTTTAAATTACAGAGCAAAAAATGACGATGAATTTCCTGCAAGACTTGAAAACAAAGTTGACTTTTACAATTCAATTACTAAAATGCAAGAAAATGGATTTAGGACTTCGATACCAAATTTAAATGAGGGCGAAAATCTTCATTTACAGTATTTGACTGCATATGACAAAAAAAATATTGAAAGTGTAAATACTTGGTTAGCTGTTGACCAAGACAAACGGAAATTAGAAAATTGGATAGGAATTCCTTGGTGACAGAATAAGGAAAGAACTAACATTAGGGTTGGCATTATTGGAGCATCACGAGTATTACCTCAACATTTGTTCTTCATTGTACTTCAGTTCAGTCAGGAAATTATGAATTTAGCTTATGAATCAAATATCAACAATATTGCAATTATTGGGCTTCGGTTATGGACTGACGTAATCCTAATTCCCTAACAACACAAAGATCAGAAGCGTTATGTACAATAGTAAAAATGTATTCCGACTAACTGAAAATTAATATGAGTGACGAAATTACATCCGAATTTTGGAATGAATTAGTTGATTGCCAATTAAGTTCAATTGAGTTTGTTCAGGATTATCTACAATTAAAATTTGATGGACCAACAATAAATGTCACAAATCCACTCACGGTAAATGACAATAAAACTGAAATCACTTCAGGGAATAATGGTTTTCGTGACTTGCTTTGTAACCAAATAACAAAAATTGTTAAAGACGTTACCTTTGAACCAGGAAAAGCCTTAACTATTCGTTTTATTGATAACTCCCAAATTGCTGTATCTCTACTTCCTGAAGATTATTCTTCAGGAGAGGCAATTTATGCACATGGATTTAGAAATGATAATTGGCTCACAGAATAAAACAATTAAGACATTGAACGAATGAACTGCTACAGCTAACATCGGCAACTCTTGCACAACTCATCAGTGATTGTTTAGAAAAATGAATGATAATAGTATAAAGCGTGAGGTGGAATCACAATGAAGAATCGCTAGAACACTGTATTTACTCCGGCACAGAGAAATTTCCCTTGCCCATTTTTGGATAGATAAGCAAAGTTTTGTAGTTTTGGGAGAAATGAATGGTGCATTGCGGGAATTGGAGTGGTGGCGGTCAGTCTAAATGACAAGAAGACAAATGACGGACAACAAACTTAATAAAGACGAAAAACAGGCAGAACTTAAAAAGTATCGGGACTTGGTCTTGGCGACACTTGACTACTACATTGACAACAAGGAAATGCAAATCAAGACAGCTGACTTTGACCCAATAGAACATTTCAAAGGACTTAAAGTACAAACAGAAGAAAATTATCTGAAAGGACGACTGACAAGGCTGAAACAATGGTTTCGTGACTTGACAGAAATGCAAATAGAAATAAGTGACTTAAAATTTAACAAATATCTTCAAGACAAAACCAAGTATGACATTGACATTTTTAAATCCTATTTCCAACGTGTAAGCAAGATAATTGAAAAAGGAAAAATCACGTCAGACAATCAGTTTAATGATATCAACATCATGCTTGACCAACTTTGCCATACAGAACCATTGGACATTGAGAAAATTGAAATTTTAAACAAGCTCATTGGTGACTATGAACAACGTATTTCGAAAAAGACAAGAAAGCCGACCGCATAACAGGCGTAACTATTGCCAACTCATCGATAATTTTTTAGCAAAATGTTTGATATGGTATAAAACGGGGGGGGATCACCGTGAAGAATCTCTAAATCACTGTGTTTACCCCGGTACAGTGTAATTTAGTTTTCTCATATTTGGATAGATACGCAAACTTTTGTAGTTTTGGGAGAAATGAATGGTGCATTACGGGAATACGAGTGATGTGCCGCCATTCGGGGATGCGGATTACAATTTTCAGACAAAATAACTCAAGTTTTATGTTTTATTTGAAGGGAAACTTTTGTAACTTTGCAGTGTGGTCAGAAATCAAAACTATAGAAAGATAAAATTCTATAAGAACGACGTTTAAGACTTCTTTACCATACAAAACACGAAAGAAAAAGCGAAAATTCTTTGGTCATTTGAATTGAGTCAAGACTTACAAAAAGTACCGGACTAAAGCACATAGCGAAAACGAACGGATTTTATGAAATTCGAGTTCAACGCGGAAGTCATGTTTTTGGAATTTTCTGTTTTTTTTGACCAAAGATAAATCAATATCACGGTTGTCATTACTACGATAGTACATAAATAAAGAGCGCACTCTATTTATTCATTCTAAAAAATATCATTATGACAAAAGGTAAAACATTAGCAGTAGGCATACTTTTCCTACTAATCAGCATTTTGACTGTGCAAGGACAGACTACATTTGAAGTCCCACAAAACGTGGAACTAAAATCAAGAGAGGATTATGCAAAGTATGAAAATGCAATAATTGATGCTGCAAAATGGCTTGAGGAAACAGATCTCAATAAAGAAATTGACAAAAGACAAAAAGTGAATGCTTTTGTGATGCGATGGGTTGAAGGCAGCCCCACAGTCAATATTCTCATTACAGAAAAACTCATAAAAATATGCGACAAAAATACTCATTTACTTGGACTTTACATGGCAAGCTATTCACGATATTTTTTGGAACACAAAGGTACGGCAACAAACTTATCAGCCGCAAAAGCAGGGCTTCTTTCCATAATGATAGTGTACAAAAAAGGAATTAATGTTACTGTTAACAAAGAGATGGACAACCTCATAGAGTTGACAAATGAAAACGAGCTTGATGAATATATTGACGATTATTTCCATTAACAGGAATCCAACCACCATCGCAGCTTAGTACAAATCAGGCAATGTTAGGTGGTCAGAATATCAAAAAAACCACTCAAAATCAAAGCCCGAAACAGTTGCATTCACTTTCCACTATTTGATCAAGATTGACGGCTTTAGACAATGCGTGAGAAATGTACTAAGGATGTTTGGATAACCGCAAAAATTACAACTTACCGAGATTATGAGCACCAATCTGAATATTGATTGAACACTGCCGAACCTCGGCATTACAATAGTTTATTGTGGCTGATTTCATGGTTTATGTATGTTTTTCTATACTGTTTTTACAATATACTTTAGATTCTTCCACCGGATATTTTTTCTCTAAATCCACATCATTATAACTTTTTGATATGCCCCATGAAAATAATGTTTCAAAAAAAGGAAGCAATTTTTTATTTTTAATTTTCTGAAGAAAATATACTTCATGCTCTTTTTCCTTAATCCCCATTTCATAGAGTACATCATTGTGCTCATGAATATCTAATTCATGGAAATAGTGCATCATACGAAAATATTCGCATACATTACCACTTTCTAATCTTCCGGCAAAGTAATATGGCATAAACCAACCAATGACATAACAACTATAGGAGATTATTTTTCCAATTATATGGAACTTTATCTCATAATATGTTGAAATCGGTATTCCATAATAATTCATAATATCAAGAACTTCTTTACGATGATTCCATTCATCAATTTCGATTTGATGAATAGCACTTTTTTCATCCTCATTTTTTACCGAGCCTGCATGTCCTTGATAGGCAAATGCTGCGGCTTTTTCGGCGGAATACGCCATTTGTAATAAATCAACCAATTCTTTATGCTGTAATTTCAATGTATAGTCCTTACTCGGTGAATGCTTAATACTATTTCATGTGTATGATCTTACTGTTTTTCTTTCTACTTTTCTGTTAAGTGTTTGGCGCTGTTTACACATTTGCCTGATTATGCGATGGAGACAGCATTATCAGAATAGGTAAAAATGTACTCATACTTTTATGATGTTTCCTCATTAATCAATCGCAAAAATAATGAAATTATGCCGTAGGGGTGAATAGTGGTCTATTGCCGAAGCAGTGACTTAGATTGAGAAATAGTGGTTTCCTGTAACATTTTGCTGTGATGATTGTTGTTAAACCGATTCATAGTGCTGTGAGTCATAGTGCGAACATTTATCATTCATAATTGGAGATGACTATGAAACGTAGATCATTACTCTTTCCTCTATCCCAACAACCACACTCTACATGCAAGTCACAGAGAGGTCATACTGACTATGTGTCGCCCGAATTTGCCATGCGGACGGAAGCCGGCTTAGAGCCTTGGTCACCTTCAGGAAATGATGTGTGGGATTTTGCCAAAGCTGCTCATTTGCTCCGTCGCTGCATGGTAGGACCAACTCCGTCGGAAATACGACAAGCCGTACAAGACGGTTTAGAGACAACTCTCAATAAACTCTTCACCTCCTTTGAACCTTCGGTGAGCGATATACAGGAAATTGCCGGACAAGAACCCCAAATTCGCCCTGCGTCGTCGGATACAGCAACTGTGCAAGCATGGCAAACTCTTGTGAACAAACATAAGGATATGCTCAGAAGATGGCGAGCAAAAACTATAGCCCTGTCACCGGTTTCACTTCAAGAAAAATTAATCACATTTTGGTCTAATCATTTTACCAGTGAATTGCAGGTGGTGAATTTTGCACAATATATGTACACGCAGGAATTACTTATTCGTACCTATATGCTCGGTAATTTTCATGACTTTACATATCAAGTTACCATTGACCCGGCAATGCTTATTTATTTGGATGGTCGTAAAAATTTTGTCATTGGTAAAAGAAATCAAATTAATGAAAATTATGCTCGTGAGTTAATGGAATTATTTACCTGTGGAGTCTATGATTGGGATGGAAAACCCAATTATTCCGAAGATGATGTTGCGCAAGCCGCTCGCGGTTTAAGCGGATGGGATATAAAACCAAGTGATAAAGGTGCATTATATTCTTCATTGTCATCACAATTCAATGCACTGCGATGGGATGGCGGCGATAAAACACTCATGGGAAAAACGGGCAAATGGAAAGCAAATGATATTGTGGATATAGTATTTTCAGAGCGCACCAATAGTATAGCTAAATATATTTGTGTGAAATTGTACAGAGAATTTGTCTATGATATTCCGGATAAGACTATTGTGGAACAAATGGCTCAAACATTTATTGACAGTAAATGGAATATACGCACTGTGATTGAACAATTACTCCGAAGTAAGCATTTTTTTGCACTCGAAAATATAGGAGCTAAACATAAAAGTCCTGTAGAATTTTTTATCGGAGCCGTTCGTGGATTAGGTCTTAAAAATATTGTTGATTTCGATTTTTCACGTGTTGGCAGACAGACACAGTTATTGCTCGGCATAATAGATTCCCAAGGACAAACACTTTTCGATCCGCCCAATGTGAAAGGTTGGGAAGGCGGCAGAACATGGACAAGCACTTCGACATTGCCGCAAAGACAAAAATGGATAATGGACATTATGGATGGCAAAATACGTTCCGGCGCAGGTGCACAACAACAAACAGTTTTTGTTTTTGATGCCATAGCATTTGCCAAACAATTCTCTACACCGAATGATCTCAAAAAATTATCCCAAGAAATGGCAGAATTTTTATTAAATGTTCCGCCATCGGATGCTGAGTTTACTGTTTTATTTGATACAATTCTTGATGGCGGCAAAGATTATGAATGGAATATTGACGATGTGGCGCAGCGTCCGGATGCACGAATCCGAAAATTCATAAAAGCGGCGGCTGAATTTGCAAAATTTCAATTAACATAATCAAGGAAGGACTACTACAATGAAACGCAGAAATTTCCTTAAAAATATAGCCTCAACCGGCATTGCATTACCATTGACTATGGGCTTTCCTTCTTTGCGTGCTTTTGGAAAAATGCCCGAAAATTCACCTTTTGCTCGTGCTTTACTGTCATCGAATGATCGCATCATGATTATGATACGTTTAAGCGGCGGTAATGATGGTTTAAACACGATAATTCCTTATACCAATGCCGAATATTATAAAGCACGTGAAGCAGATTCGCTTGCGATTAAAGCAGAGGAAGTCATAAAATTGTCCGGATCTTCAACAATGGGTTTACATCCCAAATTAGCTCCTTTGGCAGCATTATGGGATAAAAAACAAATGGCTATTGTCCAAAATGTCGGCTATCCTAATCAAAATCTTTCCCATTTTCGTTCAACTGATATATGGCTTTCCGGTTCCGATGCGAATGTATTTGAAAATGCCGGATGGTATGCGAAATATTTGGAAGATATGCACCCCGAATTTCCTGAAACTATGCCGGCAGAGCCATTTGCCATAGAGCTTGGTACTTCATTAAGCACTACATTAATCGGCGAAAAAAACAATATGGGTATTGCGGTTTCTTCGCTTGATTTTATTCCCGATGCGCCCAATGATAATCCCGTAGCACAAACTCATGCCGGCGATGAAGAATTGTATGTGCGTGAGATAATTCGCCAATCGAATGTGTTTTCTAATGCAATTGTAGAAGCAGGAAAAAAAGTGCTGCAAAATAAAGTGACATACCCCACAAATAATGGTTTGGCACAAGGTCTGGCGGCAATCGCACGGCTTATAGCGGCAGGGATGAAAACACAAATGTACATAATAAATGTTGGTGGTTATGATACCCATACCAATCAATTGACTGCACAAGCAACACTCCATGAAAATTTTGCCAATGCGGTGGCTGCATTTCACAATGACGCAGAATTATTTGGATTTGCAGATAAAGTGGTCACGATGACAATAAGCGAATTTGGGCGGCGTGTTGTGTCAAATGGAACCGGCACAGACCACGGCTCTGCTGCTCCGATATTGGTATTCGGCAATAATGTTAAAGGCGGATTCTATGGCAGCGACCCAAATTTGACAGATTTGGAAGGTCCCGGTAATATCAAAATGCAATACGATTTTCGTCAAGTGTATGCCTCGGTGCTTGGGCAATGGTATGGGGCGGCTGAATCAAGTATCTCTCCGAATGCTTTACCGCGTTATTTTGAGCAAATTCCTCTATTTACCTCAATGGCAACAAGTGTGTTTGAGACCAATGGTATTGAACAATACTTCTCCGTTGGGCAGAATTATCCTAATCCGGCTCATGCGCGTACCTCCATTCCTATGTATGGTGTTGTGAGTGGCATGGAAGCAGAATTGACCATTGCAACAATGGATGGCAGAACCATAGCGAAGCATCGGATTATGCCCGGGCAGCACTTTGTGGATATTTCAACCCAAGAATTGCCCTCAGGAAATTATATGATTGTCTTACAGTCCGGCAGATTGGAATCATCGAAAATAATGACAGTTGTAAAATAATTGTTGATGAACAGAGATACTTAGAAAGGGCATGCAAAAGCATGCTCTTTTTTTATTCTTAGACTTTCTGTGTAATTTGCGACGGTAAAACGCATCATTACTCATTATTACCGTTCTATGAATTACAAAAAAATACTCGAAGAAGGTACACTTGTTCTGCTTTCTTTATGCCTTTCCGTCTTTGTCTATTATGGTTTCATAACCAATATGACAATAGAAACATTCACTCTTGGAGAGTTTACACAAAAATATACACAGGGAATTTTTCGCTATAGAGTATTGGGGCGTGAACTAACAATCTTTGTTTATAGCATCATTCAAAATATTCCTTTTTTTACACGACCCGACCGTATGATGGAGTATTTGCATACTAACACAATGACTATGTATCATACCTTGTTCATTGTTAACTCACTGTGTATTGGTCTTTCAACATTTATACTTAGTCGCATTACTCAATTACATTTTATTCAATTACAATCAGTGAACAGAGTGTTTTATGTGCTGCTGTGCGCATCCTTTATAGTCCTTACACAATATGCAATAACACCGTATGATTGTCTTTCCTATAGTGTATTGTTGAGTTCGGTCTATGTGGTATTGCGCTATCATCATCGTCGCAATATAATGATGCCCTTATTAATTCTATTAACCATAGCAGGAATACTGACAAGAGAATCGCAATTTATTTTTTCGGCATTTCTTTTTGCACTTTACAGAGTACATAATCATTCAAAATTGTGGACAATAGAATTTGTAACCCCCATTACCGTCGCCGGTGTATCATTATTGACATATTCACTATTGCGGCTTTATTATGGTTTTGAAGAAGCGGTGTATTATGCAGGTCCTTTGCCGGAATTTACTACTATTAAATATATGAGTGTCTTATTTTTTGTCGGATTAACATTTTTACTATATGTTCATGCTTCTGAGAAGAATAAAAAAACACTGCGTTTATTCTTTTTGTTTTCTGTACCATACTTTTTTGTTTTGCTAAAAAGCGGTATCTTAGCAGAAGCTCGGCTGTGGATACCCCATATACTTCTTAGCTCAATTATTGCACATTTGAATTTTGATGAAGAATCTCTCAACAACAAAAAACATACTATGACGATTGCTTAATATTACCCTATTTACGGAATTATATTAACTAATTTTACTGTCACGGTTCTATTATAGAAACGTCCTTCGGGTAAAGAGTTGGTAGAGTATTCTTGCTCGCCTTTACCTTCGACAAATTGCTGTGGCACTCCAATATATCGCGCTGTTGCGGAAGCTCTTTCCAAAGACAGACGACGATTATAGGCGGCATCTCCAAGGAAATCTGTACTGCCTTCAATGCTCACATTTGTTGTGGAAGTAATATTTTCTTGAATAACATCTGCAATACGACGATGATTATCCGAAAGCTCGGATTTATCGAAATCAAATAAAATAAGCCGATATGTTTCCACTGTTTTTCGTGAACTCATTGTTTGTTTTTTCTGCTGAACAATAATTTTTTTATATACTTTTTGTGACATATCATCATTGTTTATTGCAAACGTAATTGCCTTGTTTTTCTCTATCAAGTGATAATCGTCTGTTGCTTTCCAAGCAATAGTATCGGCTGAATTGTATCGTTCATAACGTACACAATTATCGGGATTTAGTGTATTGTCGCCACAAATTTGCAATGTATATCCCTTCATCAAAGGATTGTGGACAATTGCATACACAATGGGTGGCGAGGTTTCATACACTGTATCATTAGCAATAAATGGAGCGGTAATTTCCGGTATGTCGGAGAGAATTTCCACACGACGATTTTCTTCATCGGAGGCGGCTTTATTCGGGTCATTTGTTCGTGAATAATTCATGGGTAATAATCGAGATTCGACTGTTATTCTTTTACTGTCAATCCCCCATGTTTCCGTTAAATATTTTTGTATAGACAGAGCACGGTTTTTTGCAAGTGATATATTACCTTTTTCACCATTATTATCGGACACACATCCGACGAGTGTGATTTTTGCTTTAGGATAATCTTTCAGTCTTTTCCCGACGATATTGAGCAAAGAATAATATGTATCAAGAATATTGAGCCGAGAAAGATTTTCTAATGTGAATTTTTTTGTATTCTCTCTTGTCAACAATGTATAGCGAGGGGCTATTTCTGAAGAGTTTTTATCGAAAAAAATATAATGCAACAAGGGTTTAATTTCCCTCGAAAAATATGTGTCATAAATAATGGTGTCAGTTGGTGTTTCTTTGTTGATAGAGCTATATGTCTGAATACTATATTCAGGATTGATTTTTGGTGTCTGTGGTGATTGTGTGACAATAGGAAGTGGCTTTGGTTGAGTGGTGCTGTCCGCAGGAGGAACAATTATACGGGTATCCATAGGAGGAGTAGCAAATTTGAGTGCAATACCAAAGCGCAGAGAATTATATTTCCATGACAAATCGGTAGTGAGATTTTGAAGACCAAGAGAATAAAATAATTCGGGTGACAACAATAATGTGCGAACTTTATTAAGAGGAAATTCCATGCTTGCACCGAACATAAGACTATTTTGTATATTCACAATATTCGCAAGGTCGCCTTGACGTTCATTACGTACTTTTTGATTATTCTCCACAAACACAAAGCCCTGTTGTTCTATGGTTTCATTTTGAATAAAAGAAATTTTGTTAAGATATGCTATTCGCATACCGGTAAATAGTCGCATTCCTCTGACAGGATTATATGAAACCAATGGCTCGAAACCAATAGAAGCTAATGAAGCATTGATTGTGTGGAGTATAGTGGCTTGCTGCACAAGACGATTCGCCGCTATGTCAAAAACCGGTTTATTTTCTTTTGTTTGTAATTCGCCGCTCATATCTGTATAAGAAGCGCGTAACGATAATCCAAATCTGTTCGACACAGGAAATTCATATAATCCGCCTATGCTAAATTGATTGCCGGAACCACTTTCAAAACGCTGACAACAATTATCTATATTGGGTAATTGTTGAAAATCTGCACTATGAATATTGATAGTAAAATGAGTAAACACACCAAAGCGTTCACGTTGATTATCCGCTATTGTTTGCGCAATACATGCATAACTAAGAAAAAAGAAAAATACCAAGACATACTTTATGAGCATAGTATTACCATTTCAGGAAAGTAGTGATAACGCTTTCATTTTTTGTGCGCAAAAGAGCATAATAATATCCTGAAGCCAAAGGCGGCACCGCAATCGAATATTCATATTCACCGGATTCAAGATGTCCTACATTTTTTCTCACAATAATATCACCTATCATATTTGTTATCAATAGCTCGGGAGATGATTGTTCTGTTAATGCAAAAGAAAGCAAAATATGATTGTCGTGAATATCTTTTTCTTTGACTTCCAGTTTTGTGGCACGTGCATTCGTAAGCAATCGTTTACCGCCTGCCTCACATATATCAGAAAAAACGATTGACAAAGAATCATTGCGAATAATAAACGGACATCCATCATTAAAAAACAATGTGTCCACAGTAAAATCAGTTCTATCATTATCACCGAATAATGTTAAAAATGAAAACACTATTAATGTATCGCTATTATTTGTTCGTACACCTTGAAATTCAATGCTGCGCCGTTTGCTCTCTTTGTCAACATTACCCATCGGAGTACCGATACGAGGATATAATAGTGATGCATTAAATGATACTTTGCCATAAAATTCACGGGGTATTTCTTCCTTTTGTAATTCCTTATACGATACAATCAGAGGTATAGTTAATCGGCGACCCGTCAAAACCGTCATAGTTTTTTGTCCCGTATTAATGGATAATGGTTTTGAACTGTCCGCTCGACCACATATACCTTCGCCAATCAGAAAAAGATAAACATAATTTTGCTGTGGATTTATACCTTCTCCAATAAAATTAATACGTACTCTTGAACTGACACGCCCAATGTCTTCGGGTGTGAATCTAATATTCAATGTCTGAAATTTTTGGGGCGATAAAGTAATTACCGTGTCACCGCCTAAAATTGAAAAATACTCTTTTCCAATATCCGGTATTGTTGTCGAAAAGATATCTACTGGGCCTGAAGAAATATTTGTTAATGAAGGGGTGATAATTGAATCTTTTGATGTACCAACGGAAATTGCACCAAAATCAATCACAGTATTATTAAGCTGTACTCGTTGATCTATTCCTAAGCCTGTAAGGGGTATATCATAAAACTGTGATGCTACATAAAATCGAAGAAAAGCATTTTTTACTCCCGATGATTGTGGTCGGAACTGCACTTCTATTGAACGACACGATGGATTACTTTCGGAAAAATCACCTTTTATACCCGACACCAAGCGAAAATTATTTTCATTATCATTGCGTAACTCAACAGAATCCAGAACACCGATATATTGTGGAATTTGAGTCATGCAAAGGACATTAAGACAGACAGAATCTTTTACATTACGGACATAAAGTGCTCCCATATCAATCGCTGAGGAGGTCGTAATTTGCGGTACAATAATTGTCCATACATTATCGGACATATCCTCTTGCAGAACGACATCTTTCAGCGTCCATATCAGAGCATTTCCATTTGTATAGGTAGCAATAATTCTACTTCCGAAAATATCCCAACGCACACTGTTTGCTGTTGCTTGTATGCGATCTAATCGTCGTTCGATTGCCATTGTTGAAGCATTAAGAATAGCGATTTCGCCTGAATTAAAAGCAACCGCAACATAATTCCCGTCCGGTGAATATTCTATATCATTAATATTTGACGGAAAGGTAAATGTAGCACCATCGGGATAACGAATAATTCTCCCATTTATCGAGGCAACTAATTGTTCACCTTTATTTTGGGGATTTTGAATATATGCGACCTTACTGTCGCCGCCGGAAAAAAGTGGATAACATTGTCGGCTTGAATTGAAACTATAATCATTCTCGACAAGATTTACGGCACTGTTACAAGCAGAGTTATCTTGACTTGCTGTTAATACTGTAAATGATTTCCCATTTGTTTCTTTCTTAAAATCCGCAATTGTGAGTCTGTGAATTGTATTTGTATGCGAAGTAGGTATTTCATTATAAAGACCATATTGCTGAACAGAGGAAATAATTATTTTATTATTCATACCTGTCGAAATATAAGATAAACCGTCCGGTGTAAATACTCCTGATGTAATATTTACAGATGAAGGTGAATCATCAAAATATCGTATGGGCGTATATGTATCACTTTCAAATAATACTGCTCCACGATTTCCGCCAACGGCAATATGGGTGATGCTATTACTCCATGCTACGGTTTGCGGTAGAATAAAATCCCTTCGCATCGTTCTTGTGGGTAATGACGATACTATTTGTTTACCCGAAAAAGAATCCCATATACGCAGAGTGGAATCTAATCCAACGGTGGCTGCTCGCACTCCATCAGGGCTAAAACATCCTTCCATAACATTATTTCTATGCCCAATAAGTACTATAACACTATCGGGTGATTTTATATTTACTAATTGTGCTCTCAATAAACATTGTGTACTTGGTGTTGGCGGTACTTTCCACGCATAGGAAAATCCCGATGTTCTATTGATAACCGTTAACCATGTTTGCCCATTATCCGTAGAATAATCAAGACGTACTGTATCATCGGGCATAACTCCGCTCCATTCAAGAAAAGTCGTATCTCCGGCAATAAAGCGTTCACCGCCATTAGGATTTTTTACTATTATTTTTATATCTTTTTTTCTTTTTCCCGGAAAACCTCCTGTCGCATAGAGAATACTTTGTTTACATATATTGCCTTGAATGATAATTTGATCAAAAAGTAAACTTGAGTCCTGTGGAGTAAATTGTATGGCAAATGATTTTGTATCGCCCTTTTGTAATTTCCAAGGAAAGGGTGTTGATGGCTTTATAACAAAGACATTATTATTAACGGTAATATTATTTATCTCAACATTATTGGACATTGCTGTAATTTCAACACTTTTACTATCAGTATTACCCGGCGATGTCGTTGCAAATTTTACAATCAAATCTGAAAATGTAATCGTAGGTAAGTATTCATCGGGTATTGTATAGGTAATTGTATCGCTGACTCCTAAAGCATTGTAGGAGACAATGGCTATTCGTTCATTCGTACAAGACACATCGGAATCCCATTCAATGCGGCATGGTACATTATTGACCGCAATATCATAAATATATTTGTAGGCATCAATAAGCTGAGTTTCTGACAGAACATTTTCAAACCACAGACCATTTGTTTTTTCTGCAATATTTTTTAGAGCATCAGGCAAAGAAAAACGCACTCCGACACAAAACACAGTGACTTGTTCTTTTTGTGCCTCTTGTAATACGGCATCAGCGTCCACGCCACCTTGTCCGTCGGTTAAGAATATCAGTATTCTTTTATGTTTTGCACGATTAATTATCTTCAATCCTGCACCGATACCACTAATAAATCCGCTATTATAATCTGTACCCCCCGAAGGTGACAAACTATTTATCGCATCTTCCAACTTTTGTTTATTATTCGTAAAATCCTGATTAATATAGGAATTGTGATCAAAGCTGGTCACAGCACATTCCGAACCGTCATTTGCTTGAGATTGTATCCACCACTTACCCGCAATCTTCGCTAATGCCATATTCGTGGGATCGCCGACTGCCATTGAACCGGAAATATCCATGACCAGAACAGAGGAAATTCTTTCAATAATTCTTTCGGACGGACATTCAATAAGGCGCACATTTCTATTAATTCCATTTTCTACAACACGAATATCCGATGGGATAATAGAGGATAATTGTACATTATTCTGATTTCTTATACTTAGAGAAGCAGAAATAACAGGTATTTTATCTGTTTGAACCGAATAGATATTTAATGATTGAGAGTATGCACTATTCTGAAAGCAGCAAAGCAGCGCACAACAGATATATAATCCGAATAGTTTTTGGGATAATTGGTACATACACGATTCCTCTCAACAAATAATTAATGGATAACAGAAAATGGTAATGTATAATGCATTCCTTCGGTATATATCGTTACAAAA
>JAFLBY010000119.1 GCA_017302855.1 Candidatus Kapaibacterium sp. | reverse complement strand
AATGCTGAAGCATTCAACAATTTTGGTTTATATTATTTCTGGAATAATAATTACAATGCTGCCATAGAACAATTCAGCCGTGCAGTTGCTTTAGACCCGACTTATTCCATCGGTCATAATAATCTTGCTTTTGTATTCACCAAACTTGGTGCTAAAGACAGAGCCATCGAAAGCTATAAAAAAGCGGCTTCTTTGGGTTATGAACCTGCTCAGGAAATCTTGAAGCAAAACAATATTACATGGGCTGCTGCTCAAACTAAAGGCAAATAATCAGTCGTCTTAGACAACACTCACACTCATGCGACGTATTGATTGTTCAGTACGTCGCTTTCTTTTTTGATTATTAATCCATCATGAGACTATGAAAAAATCTATTCTGTCATTATGCGTATTTCTTTCGGCTTTGACTTTGCTCCATGCCGCCGACGATAATTTTACAAAGGGAAAAGAATTACTGAAAAAACGTAAATTTATTGAGGCAGAAAATGCTTTACGTAAAGCCATTGAGTCACAACCCAATTCTGCCGAGATTTATAATGAATTAGCCATCACACTCGGCAATCAAGGTAAATTCGATGAAGAGCAGAAAGTATTATCAAAAGCCTTAGAACTAAATCCTTCGTATGCAGAAGCATATTCTAATTTGGGTAATTCTTTTTCTTCTCAAAAGAAATATAAAGAGGCATTAGAAAATTATGATAAAGCAATTTCTCTGAAACCCGAAAATGCCGTGTTTTATTATAATCGTGGAAATGCATTGACAGCTTTGAACAACTTTACCGAATCCATTGCCGCATTCGTGAAAGCCATTGAATTAGACCCGCAATTTGAGCAAGCATATCTTAATATGGGCTATTCATTTACTTCAGCCGGTAAATTCGATGATGCTTTGCGGACATACACCGCGGCAATAGAGAAATTTCCTTCAAGCGCAGAGTTATTACGTGCAGCCGGCAATGCTGCCATGATTAAAGCCGAATATGCACAAGCAGAGCAATATTATGCACAATCAATTCAAAAAGACTCTCTGTACGCTGATGCGTGGAATAATTTGGGCTTGGCTCGACAAACACTTCATTTTTATGGTGAAGCAATAAGCGCATTTCAAAAAGCATTACGACTTGATAAAAAATTTACTCAAGCATGGAATAATCTGGGAACAACATATTTAGCAAAACGTATGTACGATTCGGCTCGTATTTGTTTTGTGGAAGCAATTAAAATCGCCCCCAATTTTGCAAAAGCCCATTATAATCTCAGTATTCTCTATACTGAAATTGCCGACCTTGATAATGCACTTAAAGAAATTACCAATGCAGGAAATTATGACACCAAAAACCCTGCAATATGGTATCAAACGGGTATTATTTATTCACGCAAAGGGCAAATACGCAATGCGATTACATTTTTTGAAAAAGCAACGGAATATGATTCTACCTATTCTGATGCATATTATGCTATGGCAATTTTAGCGCGCCGTATCGCAAATGGTGAAGACCCAATACCGCCGATTGAATCACAAAATCTTGCTATCAGTGAAGAAAAAAAACAACAGCATAAACAATTTCGTGATGATTTTGTGAAAGGTATGGGCATAGTCAGCGCACAATGGATGGAAAAAGCCGCAAGACTCGGCAATGCCAATGCAAAAAAAGAAATGGGAGAACAATAATGCTGGCTTCTCTGGCAGAAACAATTACCGATAAAATTAACCATAATGAAGGACATTTTGTACTCACTCTGTCACAACCACATCCTTTCACTAATAATACTGCCTTTTCAGAAAAAAAACACGTTCTTCGCATACTCCAAAAAAATAGCGATACATATATACAAGAACAATATTATACGGATACACAACATTTTTCGGAAAAGCCGCTACCTTATACTCCTGACACTCTCTCAACGGTATTGCAGAAGATATTAGACAAACCCTATAAAAGAGTTCATTTGCAAACGCCATCCGCCGATTTTTTTGCGAAAGTGACTCTCAAAGCAGGTACACAAAAAATATTGACCACAACATCGAAGCCATCCATTACTCAATGGAACAGCGTGCAACACGATAAAAATAAGCAGTATCCGATTACTCCCGACAATTCTCAGAATCTTTTATATGCTTTGGGTATTACAGATAATCAACAAAGGATTATCCCCTCACGAAGAGATAAATATACACAAATAAATCATTTTATTTCCATTATTCAGACATTGGATTGCTTGACAAATCCACCATCAGAATTAACTATTGTGGATTGCGGATGCGGAAAAGCATATTTGAGCTTGGCATTATATCATTATTTGACTTCGACATATTCGATGACTGTGCATTTACATGGTATAGATACTAATACATCGGTCATAGATTTTTGCCGTGTAACAGTAGAGAATCTTGCATATAACACTGTTTTTTTTCATAATACTACCATTGCTGATGCACCCCTTGACTCTGTTAATGCCAATATAGTTATCGCATTGCACGCATGCGATACTGCAACCGATGATGCCTTGGCTTTTGCCGTACAAAAAAATGCTTAAGCGATAGTGGCAGCACCTTGTTGTCATAATTATGTAAACAGTATGTTATCGAAGAATTCAGTTCCCGATAATGCAGCACTGTTAGTGCAAGACGGTATTACCCGTGAAAGACTAGCAGATTTACTGACCGACAGCATGAGGCGTGATATTCTGATAGGATTCGGATATTCAGCCAAACTCATTGAGTTTATCAGCCCTGAGCATACATTGAAAAATATTATGATACGTGCGGAGAAGAAATCTCACGCTTTTGCACCTGATTTCGCGGCTTTTCACACGCAGAGAACTTTGTGGAATGTTGCGCCGAAATTAGCAGAATTGCTTGACGTGTAATGATAGTGCAGAAAAAGAAAAAAGCGATACACTCAAGTGCATCGCTTTTATTATGAATGGCGGAGAGAGAGGGATTCGAACCCTCGGTAGAGCTAAACACCCTACGACGGTTTAGCAAACCGTTGCCTTCAGCCACTCGGCCATCTCTCCGTCTGCCCGATGTGTAAATCGGATTGCGAAAATACGAGAAATTTATCATAATCAAAAATTCAGAGTAAAATTTTACGCTAATTCATATTTTTTTTGCAATTTGATATCAAAAACCGAAACGCTTTATCTTATCATAGGTGATTCCATGCTCACATCTCTCCGGCAAACTATTGCAGAGCTTTTAGTCAATAAAGTTGCTCCACCCAAACATGAACTGTTTCGTTCACGTCACGATATATCCGACCCTCGAATTGGTGATTATCTCTTTTCCTATGAACAAGTTAAAGAAACACAAATCAACACTGTCGCAGTGCTTTTGAGTGTACCTCAAGACCTTGGAGTATCGCGCAATGGAGGAAGAGCCGGTGCTGCCGCAGCGCCTTATGCCATACTGCAATCATTGTATAAACTTACTCCATTCAATGGTGAAGATTCACTTTTTGATACAATACATCTGATTGATGCAGGCACTTTGCTCTTAAATAATCTGACACTCGAAGAAGGACAAGCATTGCAAGAGAATGTGGTGTTTACACTGCTTGAACACGGTTTTATACCGATAATAGTAGGCGGAGGACATGAAATTGCATATCCCAATGGAGCGGCAATCGGTTTACATGCTATGTCATTCGGCATTCTAAATTTTGATGCCCATACGGATGTACGTCCTTTATTGGATGAACGTCTTGGTCATTCGGGCAGTCCCTTTCGCCAGATTGCAGAGCGAGAAGATATTGCGTTCAATGGCAATTCATTCGTCGAATTCGGTATTCAACCTTGTGCTTCATCTCGCTCACATTGTGACTATATTCATCGGCTTGGCGGTACCATAATGACATATACATCAATTCGCCAAACAGGATTTCACACTTCTTTACAAGAGGCATTACGCATAGCTGAAAACGATAATGATGCCTTGTATGTATCCTTTGATATTGATGCCATTGCCTCAGCGTATGCTCCGGGTGTCAGTGCGCCTGCAGCAATTGGGTTTACCGCTGATGAGTTTATAGAAACGGCATATATGGCAGGAAGGAACCCCAAAACACGTTTAGTGGACTTTGTAGAAATGAACCCGCTCTATGATATTGACAATCGCACGGCAAAACTAGTTGCATTGGGTATAGCATCTTTTTGTTTCGGTCTGGCGGCAAGACATACGTAAAATGGTACAAAAATCATCACGAATAACTGTGTGATGATATACATCCTATTCATAGGTCAATCACTTCAATACTACATAATTTTCGAATCTTTATCTTAGCTGTCATTTCCATTGTTTTAAGGGTAAAAGCAGTCTTTCTAAGAGTCGTATATTTTCAGTAATTATTTCCACTTTCCCTTCCATATCTTGCTGAAAAGTAAGCGTTTTCCCATACGAAGTGGTCAATCCTTTATCTAAACTTATGGTGGCAATATAAGCATTATCTTTTGCCGATAAAGACATAGTGCGTATGGTGCCGGCAACGGCTCCAAATTCCGTATAAGGATAATTATCGAATTTAAGTATCACAGGACTACCTATATGCACTTTACCTGCCCCATATTGTGGAACATTAACTTTACCTATAATCTCAATATTGGGAGGAATAACAGTAAAGACCTCATCACCTTGATTTACTGACTGATTTTTACTCCACACTCGATAAAAAGAAATAGTTCCGTCAATAGGGCTGCGAAGCATATATTTTTTTTCCCAGAGTTCAATAGCACTTTGTAAATTTTTATATGTTTCCCGCAAGCGAACTTCTGTAATATGAATTCTTTCTTGTCTTTGTTGTTCGGTTTCTTGTATATTCTTTTGTGCATCCACAACACGCATAGAATTATTGACAATATTTGCATCTAATGCATCAAGGGCATATTTTTTTTGCAGAAAATTACTTTCCGACAAAGCTAAATCTGCATCAGAGATATGACCTTTTTGTCTGAGAACTTTATCATTATCCATTTTTCTTTCAGCAAGTTCCAAATCACGTTTCAACAATTCTTTTTGTTGCTTTAATTTTTGCTCAACTGATTTAGCATAGGTAATTTGTTTTTCAATGGAGACAACACTTGCACTATTATATTCTACGGAAGAATAAAAACGATAATCCGAAACAGCAAGTAAAAAATCGGAATATGCGGTTTGAACTTCACCCAGAGTAGAATATTCGGGAAAATACATATTTTCTGCAAGAATTGCTTTGGTAACTGATTGAGAAATAGAAGTTAATTGTTTTTTGATAATTGCAATTTTGATTGGATCGGCAGCGGTCTCAAGCAATGCAATCGGTTGACCTGCTTTGACCAAGGATGTGTCTTTGACATATAAATCCACAATACGTCCGGAAGCTTGTGCAATAATTTTAGCGGGCGGATCGGCTGATGTTAAGCGACATTGAGCAATAACCACATCGGGATAATGAATAAACCATGTTGCACCGATAATTATACACATAAAAATAAAAAGTGCAGCAATTCCCCACCGCATTGTCCATTGTGGCATTTGAGTGAGAATATCCTCAAACTCTTCACTGTGTTGAGTATGACGCGGCATAATTATGCTCCTAGTTCTAATTGATTTTTAACCAAAGAAAAATATGCGCCTCTTTGTGCAAGTAATTGCTCATGGTTGCCCTGTTCAACGATTTTTCCATTATGTAAGACGACAATATTATCGGCATTTTTCACAGTACTCAAACGATGCGCTATAATCAATACCGTTTTACCTTTGTATATAGTATTTAACTGCTCGACGATTGTTTTTTCATTCAAAGCATCTAAAGCACTTGTTGCTTCATCAAAAAATAAATAGTCGGGATTTTTATATACTGCGCGGGCAATCAATAAACGTTGCTGTTGCCCTGTACTTAATCCTAAGCCCTCTTGCCCGATTTTGGTAGAATACCCTAAAGGCAAACCTGTGATAAATTCTCGTATATTAGCCACTTTGACAGCATGCTCCAAGCGTTCGCGATCCAATTTTTCTTCACCGGGAGCAATATTGCGTGCTATGGTATCAGAAAAAATAAAACCGTCTTGCAACACGACACCACAAGCATCGCGCCATGAATGATGGGCTATAGATTGCAAATCAGTATCGCCAATGCTTATCGTTCCCGCCGTAGGTTCATAAAATTTTAACAATAATTTTAGCAATGTTGATTTACCACTTCCGCTGGTGCCCACAAGTGCAGTAATTTTTCCTTCAGGAATTGAAAATGTCAATGAGTCTAATACGGCAGGGCTGTGCGGACCTGTATAATGAAATGACAAATTATGTATATAAATTGACTTATCCTGTGGAACAACATTATATGGTAATAAATCGGGCTGTTCTTCATTCGGAGCTGCATGAATTTCTGCCATACGTTCAAGACTTAATCTGGCATCTTGCGATAAAAGAAAAAAGCCCAATAATTGTTCCACAGGGCTATTAAGGACCCCAAGAATATAAGAAACCGACAGCATCATACCTATGGTCATATTCCCGTTCAGAACTTCATGAGCAGCAAGAAAAGTAATGACAATATTTTTTAACTCATTAATAAAGAGAATACCCGATTGTTGTTTTTGTGCTAAAGCCAATGCCTTTACATTAAGATGAAACATTTTTGCTTGCAAGCGTTCCCATTCCCATCTTTTTTGCATTTCAATATTATGCAATTTTATTTCTTGCACACCATGTATCAATTGAATCAAAGAATTTTGATTATCACTTAATTGCCTAAAACGTTTGTGATCTATATCTGCCCTTTTTTTGAGAAATGCCAATATCCATAGAACCGAGAGCAGAGTTCCTGCAAAAAACACTATAAACATTGTAGTGCTGTAAAGGAAAAACATTACTCCGAAGACAAGTAAGGTAAAAAGAGAAAAAATAACAGAAATGGAAGATGAAGTGAGCAAGGTTTCAATTCGTTTATGATCTTGAATACGTTGTAAGATATCACCTGTTTTCTTCGTTTCAAAAAATGAAATCGGCAAACGCATTATTTTTCGCAAAAAGTCGGCAATCAACGAGATATTGATACGCGAACCAATATGCAATAAGATACGGCTGCGCAAAAACTCAATGACAACCTTGCTTAAAAACAGGACAAGTTGCGATATCAGCACAATAGTAACAAACTCGGTATTTCTTGTATTGATGCCAATATCCACCAAAGATTGTGTCAGCAAGGGGAAAATTATACCTATCACACTTATGACAATAGCTCCAATAAGCAATTGCACAATGAATTGTTTGTAGGGTGCAATGTAGGTCGAAAGAAATGAGAATGCACTGCGTGAGTTTGTCACTTCATTTTCATCATCGGCACGATGGAAGGAAGGCGTTGGTTCAAGGAGCAACACGATACCTTGTTGTTGTTCCGGCGGCAACCATCCCTTCAAAAATTCTGCTGAAGAATAGCGTATAATACCATGTGCAGGATCGGCAACAGTAACTTTATTTTTTTCTACCTTAATGACAATCACAAAGTGTCTTTGTTCCCAAAATACAATGAGAGGAGTTGTTAATGTGCGGAGAGTACCAAAATCCGATTTAGCAGCATGGGTGCGAAAGCCAATACTTTCTGCTGCATTGCTCAGCCCTAACAAAGAAACCCCTATGCGCGAAATGTGAGTACGCTCACGCAAAGTTTGCATAGTAAATGTTTTGCCATGATACTTGGCAATCATGCGTAAGCATGCCGCGCCGCAATCTTCTGCATCATGCTGTTTATATATTGGAAACCTTGAAAACATAGTATCACTTAAAATCCTGTCATTACCGCAATACGATTGTGGGCTTACTCAATTCTCTTCTGCGAAAAACCACAATGCTCTATGAAAATACTTTTCTAAACAGAAAGTGGCAAATACTACGCCAAAAGAAATTGTTGGCTAATTATCAACAGATAAAGAAAAAGGCGACACATTCATTTGTGGGTCGCCTTCATCAAAATTTTATACTATACGTGATGGTCAATTAGTCAAAGACCGAAACCGTATTTGTTCTTTGCAAAGCCATGGAAAGAACTCTTTCAGTATTAGCATGGAGCGCGTCGGATGTTTCCCGGGCTCTCGCTTGTGAGACCCCGATACACACAGTAACAGAAAAACGCTTGCCAAACATATCTACAATAGAAATAGCAACTTCTTTGCGCATTTTCTCTGCCCAAAGATGAGCTTGCTGCGCTGTGCGCCCAATTAGTAATACAGCGAGTGTTCCTTCATTGGATTCGCCGACGGCATCATAAGCATTTAAGTTACGTCTAAGAATTTCAACGACATGACATGTGAGATTTTCTACGGCATCTTGACTCATTTCCGAAATGATATAATGATCTATTTGGACTAAGCACAAAGACAAGGCAATGTTAAAATCGCCTGCACGGGCAATTTCTTCATCCATACGTTGTTGGAATGCAGTTTTATTCAGAGTGCCTTTTGTTCTGTCCAACATAGCAGAATTATCGAACATCGCATTAAAGCGTAATTGCTCTATCATTGTACCGGCCTGCTCACCGAGTAACTCTAAAATTGATATATCATGATGAGATATGAACGAGTTACGCGCTTCAATGAAGAGTGTGCCATAACTATGAGAAAGTGATTTGAGCGGCACGGCGAGGAAACTGCCACCTTGAGCTTCAGGTTCAGCATCGGTTACGCGAATCATTTCCGGCACAAGGGGTGCTAAAAGAGTAGTGGATGCCGTTTGAATGGTTTGACCTATGACAGAACGCTGCAAATCCACCGGTGTGCCACGCAGAGCAATTGTTTTCTCATCCATTGGTCGTATTTCATTGACTATCCATTCATCACAATATTCATCATAGAGGCATGTTCCAACCAATGTCGCATCAACCATTTCGGCAGCTGCTTGTATGATACTCGTACAGACAGCTGATATGCCGGCGGTGTCGGCATTCGCCAAAAGATTGCGAAATTTACTTATCACCTCAAGAGCCCTATTTGCTTGAAGTAAATCATACTTACCCGTATAACTTTGAACTAATCCGCTTATAAGTTTGGTAAAATGACCAAAGAAGCTGACTGTAATGGCATCATAAGCATCCGGCTCTTCGGAGTCAGCACAAAGTACTCCCACAACTGTATCGTGATAATAAACCGGCACACCAATAAATGACACCGTTTTCGACGGGGAATTATAGTATGGGATTAAGTCTAATTCAGCCGAAGATTTGATTTCGGTTAAAATTTCGGGACGCCCTCCTTGGGCAACCTGGCTAATGACATCACCCGAAAATTTGAACTTTCTTTCTTCGGAAATACTGTCTTTAATGTCAGAGATAAATGCTTCCAATACAAGATGTTGCTTATCCGCATTAACCCAGAAAAACGCTGCTGTTCTTGCGCTTGTTACGGAACGAATAACCATCAATACTCGATTCAGCAAAAAATCAAGTTCCTTGCGTGGTTCATTATGCGGAACAAGCGGTGTTTCGTCTGACAAATCTAATTTATCAACATCAATCGTATGGCGTTTTGCTGGTCTTTGATTTTCACTATCTTTTTTGTTTTCAACAACTTCAACAGAATCATTAACAATTGGAACATTCTGCGATTCTTGGTTTGATGCTAAGGTAGTATGTTCAAATGAGCCTTGAGTGTCAGCTACACTATCAGACAAGGAGTGCGATTGTGGCGTACTTGCTGATGATTCTGCATCCTGTTCTTGAGCAACAAATTTGTGATCTTCAGTTTTATGATATTGAACCACAGGCTCTGTCACAATTTCTACAGCACGGTGAGCAACTTGTTTTTGTACTTCCGGAGATGGTTTTGGTTTTGGCGGCATCGGTGGCGGCACTTCTCTTCGTTGCGTTGGTTTAGGCGCTGCTGACTTTGCTTTTCCAACAATACGCACATGGGAAATATCATCACCGAAGTGACGAGCACCATTTGTCTTTGTATTTGGTTCAGAATCTTTTTTGGGAAGTTCATCTGTAAACTTAGATGCAACTTTTTTACGGACATCTTCTTCCTGATTATGCTCAGGCATCTCGTCGGGAACATCATCATCACCAAATGACTTTTTAAAGTCACTATCATCAAAAATGATGCGGCGGCTGCCATTGCCACTTTTTTCTACAGTGCGTAATGAAACATTTGCACTCACCGGTTTACGGGAGTATTCTACTGTTTCGCTCAAGCGCTGCGAAATCATCATAAAATGCCCGACACCTCCAAGTATAGAGACACAGATGCCGATAAGCCGAATCGGTAATTCGGGCAAAAAGAGAGCAATACACAATCCACCGATAATAGCCACGAGGGCAAAAACCTCTGTGGCGTTAGCCGGCGTGATTATTTTTTTCACGTCAATGCTACGATTAACCATGATATTTTTTCTAATTGAAATGAGGAGTTTAGCCGCTGCTGCTATTACGACCGTTACAAATTTACAAATGAAAAGTAATTAACGCAAATTATTCTAAAAAAAAGTTTTTACAGCTTTTGTCTAAGACCATTTATTCTTGGCAAATTTTATAGATTTTTTCATGGAAATCAGCATCGTGTCACTACTCTTTCATTGTTTTTTTTGCCCAATCCGCGCCACTCTTTGCGGATTCTCTTCAAGAAATTTCTTCCAACTTTTTGCTTTACTTTTATTTTCATTGCGTTTTAGTGCATGACAGACGGCAATAGCAAGCGCATCGGTCGCATCAAAAAAGTCAGGAGTTTCTTCAATACCCAGCATTTTTCTGACCATGTACCCTACTTGTTCTTTTGCCGCATTGCCATTACCTGTGACAGATCGTTTTACCTCTTTGGCAGAGTATTCGGTGACAGGGATTTCTTTAAGGGTTGCCGCCAACATTGCCACACCGCGAGCATGAGAAAGTTTGGCTAATGATTGTGCATTTTTGGCAAAGAAAACGGCTTCCAGTGCGGTTTCATCGGGCAATGTCCTTTCAATAACACCTGTCAATCGTAGATATATCACTTCCAAACGTCGAGGCAATTCCGCATATTGTTTTTTTGCTTCAACCACACCATATTCCACTAATTTCATTTTTCTGTTTTCAATATCAATCACGCCATAACCACACACTATAGTTCCCGGATCTATACCCAATATTCTCATTATGCTGTTTCCATCAAAAATGTATCTAAAATTTCTGCACCGCCACGTAAATATACATCTGTAATAGTATTGAGATGCCTCGTAAATCCGACCGTTA
>JAFLBY010000118.1 GCA_017302855.1 Candidatus Kapaibacterium sp. | reverse complement strand
ATCTTGCGTATAAGCGATGGCACAACATTGCGCCATATACCTATCGTCATCACACGCTAAACCCTAGTAATCATTGCTTATTATGTTTTGTCCCTGTCGTTCAATAACGACAGGGATTTTTTTTGCATCGTACGGAACAATTTGTATGACAATAAAGTGAACAATGCTTCATAAATTTGCGTGTTATCAAAATTATTTTACTAAGTTTGCTCTGTAAAGAGAATTTAACATCAAGTTATTCTATACTTACAATCATCCTTCTTTCATCCGAATATCAAGAAACAAAGTTTATACTATAGTTTGTGTTTATATAACTACATTTATTTAGGTGATTTATGCGTAAAGCACTTATTACTTCCATCGTATGTTTTGTGTGCGTATGGATGGGGCTGCATACTGCAAAAGCTCAAACCAATATTTTTCCTTCTTACTTTGAAGGATTTGAATCTTCTAACGGAAACTGGTCCGCAAGCGGAACAAACAGCACTTGGGCTTGGGGTTCTCCGGCATCGGGCATTCTTACGACATCCGGTGAGGGAACACGTTGTTGGAAGACTAATCTTACAGGTAATTATCTTGCTAATGATGCCTCATTCTTGACTTCACCGGCAATGGATTTTACTTGTTTTGCAACTGATCCTACGATTAGTTTTCTCAAATGGCAGCAAATTGAAACAAGCTATGATTATCTTGATTTACAGTTATCTACCGATGGAGGAACGACATGGACAACATTAGGAACAACAACATCAGGTGGCACTAATTGGTATGGGCATTCATCAAATCGTTGGAATGGCGCGCAAACAACATGGACATCATGTTCTCATGTTATGACCAGTATGGCAGGAAAATCTAATGTGAGAGTGCGTTTCCGATTTACCTCTGATGGCTCGGTGCAGCAAGTGGGAGTTGGCTTAGATGCTATTCGAATTGAAGTGCCCGGTGGACCAACGACAGCACCACCCCCGACATTGACATCTCCCATTGATGGTGCCACAAATCAACCATTGGCTCTTACGGTTAATTGGACGACATCCATTTGTGCACAATCGTATGAAGTGCAAGTTTCCACTTCTTCAACATTTGCGACGACATTTTTCACGCAATCCGGCTTAACGGTTGGTTCTGCTTCATTAACCGGTTTAGCTTTTGAAACAGTCTATTTTTGGAGAGTTCGCTCCATTCTTAATGGTGTTCCCGGTGCATGGTCATCTGCTCGCAGTTTTTCAACAATTCCTCCCCCACCCGGTACACCTGTCTTGGTTTCTCCGGCAGATAATGCGACCAATCTTGACCCGCCGACAGTGTTTTTAATATGGACACCCGATTCGCGAGCAACAAGTTATAGAGTACAGATGGCTCGTGATGCAGCTTTTACCCAAATTCTTTTGGACAAATCCACAACTTCGGCTTCGGACGATGTACGTTCATTAATGGGATTTGGTACACGTTACTTTTGGAGAGTTAATGCTTCCAATGCATCAGGCACAAGTGCTTGGTCTGCTGTGTGGACTTTTGCAACAGCATTGCCAACACCTTCTCTTGCATTTCCGCCTGATAATGAAAAGGAACTCGCAATTCCCGTTCGTTTGGATTGGAATGGTTTAGCCGGTATAAACACATATACCTTACAAGTAGCAAAAGATCAAGGTTTTACCGACATGGTGTTTAATGCAGATGTCACCGGATTACAAGCATTTGTTGCTACACTTGATTACAATTCACGCTATTTCTGGCGCATCCGTGCCGTAGGAGCCGGTGGTATAACAAGTAACTTTACGGCATCGCGCTCATTTAGTACATTGGTATCAACACCTATGCTTTCTATGCCAAATGATGGAGCAGTGGACATTTTAACTCAAGGGCTTACCTTAACGTGGCTGCCTAATCCTACCGCTGTCGAATACCGTGTGCAAATTAGCACATCGCCGCTTTTTAACAACACTTCAGAAGTAATATTCGATAAAAAAGTCAATGGCTTAACCACGACTGTAGATAATCTGCCCAATAATAAACTTTTATATTGGCGTGTACGGGCGGAAAGTGTTGTGTTGGGTGCAAGCTATTGGTCTCAGCCATTCACATTCACGACAATTTTGACTTCCGTTATGAACATGAAACCGGAAGATAAGAGTGTGGCTCTGAATTTCCCTTTGCGTATGGAATGGACTACTGCCGGGGAAAAAGTGTCGTATGATATTCAGATAGCTACGGATAATAATTTTAAAAATATTGCCTTGTCACGCATTGTTGATAATCTTGAAATGCTTGATTTAGGTGTATTGGATGGTATGCAGTTCTTTACGCAATACTGGTGGCGAGTGCGTCCGCGTTCACGTTCGGGGCAAGATATTGCTTGGTCGCCAACATATACATTTACAACAAAAATTGGCGCAGCTTCGGTTATTTCACCGATGGATAAATCTACGGATCAAAGTTTGATGAGCCGCTATGTTTGGAGTCAAGTCTCGGGTGCGGAGCAGTATAGTTTGGTCGTATCGAAATCATCAGATTTATCAAATCCGGTATTGAGTGTAGAGAATTTAAGCAAGTCAGAATATTCGACAATTTCGGAGCTTGAATTATCGACGACCTATTATTGGCAAGTGCGTAGCAGTTCACAATCGAATGGCAATAGCGTATCGCCTGTATGGAGTTTCACGACAGCAAGTGCGAAAGTTGCCTCAGCCCCTGATTTGATTATGCCCGGTGCGAATGCTGTTGTTTCCACGGGTCGGATTGAATTGCAATGGAGCAGCGTATCAGGCGCCACGAGCTATGATGTCCAAGTGTCAGATAATCAGGATTTTAGCACAATAGTCTATAATGGTTTGGGTCAAACAGCATCTTCATGGAGTATAGATGTAGTGGAAAGTTCACGTACTTTATATTGGCGCGTTCGCTCAGTGAACAGTGCCGGCATAGGTTCATGGTCAATGTGGCGTCGTTTCAGCACATCTGCGACAGCATTGTTGGCTCCTGAATTATTATCGCCACCACGTAATGCTGTTCGCGTAGAGCCAACGGTGATATTTGTATGGAATGAGGCATCGAATGCTGTGTCGTATCATGTGCAAGTATCTACGGAATCGAATTTTGGAACGATAGTCTATGAGAAGGACAAGTTAATAGGTCAGTCCACATTGCCCTTGAGTTTAGCACCTTCGACGACCTATTATTGGCGTGTTTTATCGGAGAATGAGCAAGGCGAAAGCAGTTGGTCCCCTGTATGGAGCTTTACAACGTCATCGGGCACAACATCAGTATCAGAGGAAATATCAGATAATACGATTCGAGTATCGCCTCATCCTGTCGTAGGTAGCATCGGCTTGACGATAGATCGCGAGGGTATATATGAAGTATCGTTATTGGGTATGGGCGGTGAAGAAGTGCAGAATTTAGGTAAAGCGTTTGTAGGTCATCAAGATTATTCAACCGATGGTTTGGGTTCGGGAATGTATATCTTGCGTATAAGCGATGGCACAACATTGCGCCATATACCTATCGTCATCACACGCTAAACCCTAGTAATCATTGCTTATTATGTTTTGTCCCTGTCGTTCAATAACGACAGGGATTTTTTTTGCACACTTGATTGTATTCATCAATTTCGTATATTGAGCTACGATATACGAAAATTTATACGTAAAAAAATCTTTACATATCACAAGAAAGGAATCCGATAATGAACGTGAGCATTGTAACAGTGAAAAGCCAAGCAGATATAGATACGTTTATTGATGCTCAATGGTTATTCTATAAAAATGATCCTAATTTTGTTCCTCCCCTTAAAATGGATAGAAAAAAACTATTGAATAAAACAGTCAATCCATTTTATAAACATGCGGAAATGGAACTGTTTCTCGCAAAACGCAATGGTGCAATTGTGGGGCGTATTGGGGCAATCGTCAATTGGAATCATAATAAAACTCATAATGACAAAGTGGGTTTTTTTGGTTTCTTTGAATGTGAAAATAACCAAGAAACCGCCGATGCACTTTTTCAAGCAGCGGGCGAATTTTTGAAAAAACATTCCATGACACAAATACGCGGACCTGTGAATCCTTCAATGAATGATGAAACTGCTCTTCTTGTTGAGGGTTTTGACAGTCCTCCCGTTGTACTCATGACCTATAATCCGCCGTATTATGCAAATCTGATTGAAAATGCGGGTATGAAAAAAGTGCAGGATTTATTGGCATATCGCTTACATAATGAGGAATATTTGAGCGATAAATTGCGCCGTATGACTGACATAGTACGTGAAAGAAATAATGTGACTATTCGTTCCGTAAATTTTAAAAATAAAGAAAAATTTTTGAAAGATGTTCAGACTCTGAAAGAAATTTATAATTCAGCATGGCAGCCCAATTGGGGCTTTGTGAAAATGACAGATGAGGAATTCGATTTTCTTGCCAATGACTTAAAACAAATTGCAGATCCCGATTTTACTATTATTGCCGAAATTAAAGGACAACCTGTCGGTTTTGCACTTGGTTTGCCTGACATAAATCAATCACTTATTTATAATAAAAGTGGCGGTCTTCTTTCGGGAATATGGCATTTATTGACAAAGAAAAAGCATATTACCATTACACGCATTATTGTGCTGGGAGTTTTGCCCGAATATCAAAAAACAGGTGTTGATGCCGTAATGTATTGGGAATTAGGCGATAAAGCTCGGAAAAAAGGCAGACCTTATGGTGAGGCATCGTGGATATTGGAAGATAATGTCATGATGAATCGTGCATTAACAACAACAATGAAAGGCGAAGTATATAAACGCTATCGTCTTTATGAAAAAACTCTTTGATATATCAAAAATAGTATTAAAAAAAAGCCGCTATCGTATTGATAGCGGCTTTTTTTTTATGACAATAATATTCGGATAAAGTCTATGAATTATTCAATAGGAGTTTCAATAGTAACCCGCACTGTACGGCTGTAAATTCTTCCTTCGGGCAAATCATTGTTGTAAAGTATGTTACTGTTACCTTTGCCCACGGCAATATCGGATGGTAATTTTAATAAACGAGCCACTTCTTTTGCCCGACGATCCGATAATTTAAGATTATAGTCAGGGTTTCCTATGTGGTCGGTATAACCTTCTATTGTGACTATTGAGTTCGGAGAAATACGTGATTTAATTAATTCAACAATAGCCATATTACTTTCATCAACCGTACTTTCATTGTACTTAAAGGTAATTAATGCATAAGTTTCAATACGTTCTTTTTGATTATACAATTGCTCCACAACGATAGGTGAGCCGTCAATCCTTAGCTTTTTGCCATCGCGGTCACGCGCAAATAATGAGAGTGACAAAAGACCTTTGCCTCGAGGAATATTTTCTTTGTCTTCATTGATATTCCACACAAGAGGAGAGGAAGGAATTTCGCCAATATCGGTAAATTCTTTGAGAGTATTTGTTCCTTGATTGACAATAATGCTCCATTCTTCAATACTTTCTTCCGATTGTGCACGTGCAGCGATATTCATTTTGGCAACATTTGTTGTGCGTGTGGTGTCCATAAATGACAATACATTGAGAATTTCCTGTGAAGTTGTTGATATTTCCACACGACGATTTTCCGCAAAACCATCATCATTATTTGTGTTGGATGGCACTTCCGGCAAATTACGATATTTGACATTGATGCGCTTGGGTTCTATTTGCCAGACAGCAGTTAAATAGTTCTTGACATTTTCAGCTCTTTGTTGCGCAAGTTGCATTTGATCTTTCTCCGATTCACTGCCGGACAAACAACCCGTAAGGGTAATCGTGCTCGTCGGTTCGGCAATCATACGTTTTGCCAATACATTAAGAATTTGATAATAGACACCGAGAGTGCCGGCTCCATCAAGCACACTAAGGTCAAAACGTTCCGCTTCATTAGAGCTTAGCTGAATATAACGGTTCGGAATTTCGACGCTTTCGGGATCGAAAAATATACTATTCACTAATGCCGTAATATTGGTCGAGATAATATTATTAACACGGAATATTTGTGGATTCAATTGTTTGCCATTACTGTCTATAATAATCCCGCGAATTGTGCCACGCAATGATTGTTGTTTCGGCGATGCAGCATCAGCTTCTAAATTTAACGTAATTGCTGTTTCCGTTTGCTGTATGTTGGGAAACTCCATCGGAGGCAAGGGGGGATCTTCACGGAAAATATAGCGAAGCCCTATGCCTGCACCGATTGTCTGTATTTTCCACGGATTGGTTTGCAATACATCTGTAAAGCCAATGGTATAAGATATTTCAGGTGTGGCGACGAAGGTCCGGCTTTGGTTCAGCGGTATATCATAACCAATGGAAGTAAGTGCAGATAATTGCAGTGTATTCAGCATAGGTATTTCACCCGAAGAACTGAGCCATACACTACTGCCATTACTAAAAACCAAGTTCGTCGGTGATGACAAGATTTCTTCTTGCACATACTTTGCTGTGCCAAAAAAACCGATATTCATACCCACACGCACATTGATATTGTCTTTGATGATATAACGAATACTCGGTGTGATGGCATAGAGCGGTATATCTGCATCTATGCTATGCTCAAAAATCCCATCAACGGATTGTGTGCCGTCAAAAACCGTTTTACGTTCTTGAGTCACAAGGCGAGCATTCTGTTTATGCAATGTGGCGCGTAAGTCCAATAACCAAACGTCACTTAGCGGATAATCGAATGACATGCCGGCAATAAATCCCGTTCCCGTACCGGAAGTGTATTGAGGACAACAACTTGGAATGCCCGGCAACGTTCGAAAATCCACACTGTGCATACTGAAACCCGCTCCGCCTATGATGCCGATACTGGCTTTGTACAATGAATCATACATTTGAGCATTCGCCGGAACAGTCATCAATGATATGCCAATGATAGCAAGAAAAAATCTATATGTTTTTAATATCATGAGCTTCCTTAGTGTGAAATCATAAAAGGTTCATAAACGACATCACGCTCTGTATGCAAGACAATGTAATATTTGCCCGATGGTAGTAATTCTGTGTCAAAACTTGTTTGATACTCGCCTGATTTGAAATGTGCATCTTTGACTGTGCGAATTTCTTTACCGATAACATTGCTAAGTACTAAGCGGACATGACTGTCTTCGCGGAGAGTTAAGCGTATGGTGGCTTGTGTGTGGACAGGATTGGGTGTGATGGTTGCCGACAGCTTGCTGCGCAAGAATACAAGCCGTGTTTTACCTCCTTCACGACATAAATCATTGAGAAGAAATTCACCATCTTCTGTTGTACTTTTTATCTTGGTAGTTTCTACCCATTGGAATGATGTAAATCGCAATGGCGTGATGGAATCATTGCCCAAACGGGCGCGAAAGCGCATCATACTTAATATGCCGGCTGTATCCTTGGCTTCGCCGCGAAATGTGGCAATATAGTCATCTTGCTCTTCTTGGACTTGCAAAGCATTCAATGGTTCAAGCAATGTTTTGTTAAAGCGAATTTTGGCTTCAAATTGCTTTGCACCGAATTGAAATAAATTTTTTGAGGATACTAATATCAAAGGTATTTCCACAATATCCCCGGCAGAAGCGGCAGCATTGGCTATCATGATAACAGCATTATTCCCGCGTGTTCTGTTCAAAAGAGCGGGCTGATACCAGAACCCGACACCGTGGATAGTTTGTTCGGCAATATGATAATCAATGGCGAATTGAGAAACCGTGCCTCGCAATATTGTGGTCGGGTTTGTCATCGTTTCGCCGCCTGCACCAATGACCGAACTTGGATGCCGTATCTCCTGTGCAGAAGATACGGCTATCGCTATAAAAAAAAGAACAATGAGTGTTTTCATTCTGAAAAGAGATTTATGGTTGAACAACGGTGATGTCGAAATTCACGGAAGCGGGATCTACTGCACCATTCGTTGCATTCACGAATTTAATACGAACTGTATTTGCTGCCGACACACGAGCACTCGCAATGATAACACCGCCTTCCATATCGCCGCGGGGTGATACATGAACAGTGCTTCCAACAACTGCGCCTGTGACAGTAATATCAACAAAAGCGGTACCTCCCGTTGCGGTTAAGTTACCACAATCTACCGGCTGATCAAGCAATTGAATGGTGCGTAGCCCCCAGCTCATTGTACCGTCAGAGGCACTTGTTAATGGGCGACCGACAGTGGTCGGTGCTGCTGTTGGCAATGTATAAGTCACGTCGGCAGCCATTGTGTTGGCTGCCCTAAAGGCTACATAATTCGCTGTATTAGGGAACGCTCCTGTGTTATTGTATTGCTCATAAAAGCGTAAAGAGCGAGGTGTATCATCATTATTGGCAAGCCACAAATCCACATTACCAAAAACAGCAGTATTTGCGGCACTGATGGTCATAGTTAATGTGCCATCGGTACTATTGGCATGGAAACCGAAGGAACGGTCACCATTAATTGTTAAACCTCGACCACCAGCGATAGAAGAGAATAAACCGCCAACGGTGTTATTCTGTCCGCCGCTAATGGTAGATGTCCAACCGTTTGCAGTATTACTTAAACCTCCCCCTATGGTAGCATAACTACTACCTGTGGTGTTGCTCTGTCCGCCGCTAATAGTACTCATACTCGCTCCATTGTTAATTGTATTTGAGAGACCACCGGAAATAGTTGAATTAAGTCCGCCTGCTTGGTTCAGGCGTCCACCACTAATAGTGGAATAATTGTCCGTTGTCGTATTTTGAGAACCACCGCCGATCGTACTTTGTGATCCGCTTGCGGTATTATTATCACCACCACCGATTGTACTTTGTGATCCGCTTGCGGTATTAATTTCACCCCCGGCAATGGTTGAACTCAAGCCACTTGCCATGTTTTGAACGCCACCTCCGATTGTGGCTGTTTCTTCAGTTGCATCGTTCTCCCTTCCTCCTGCAATCACAGAATAGAAAGCGCTTGCCGTATTATTATCCCCACCGCCAATGGTAGAGTTTTGTCCGCTTGCCGTATTATTACTTCCTCCGCTAATGGTGGAAGTGCTGCCACTTGCGGTATTGATATATCCACCGCCGATAGTAGCATAACCATTGTTTGCCGTATTTTGCTCACCACCGCCAATGACGGCATTTTGTCCATTTGCCGTATTAAGTAAACCACCACCCACGAAAGAGTGATCTAGACTTGCCGTATTATTTTGTCCGCCTGCTATTGTTGAGTAAATACCGCTTGCTACTTGGGTTGCATTTGCTCTTGCTATTTGCCAATCCACAGCATAAGTTCCTCGTTTATTGCCGCCTGTTGCTGCATCATCCGCCACTTGTGCCGTAAGTGCTCCTGTTCCTTTAGGAGAAAGCGCGATATCCACATTTGCGGCGGCATTATTTGCTGCCAAGCGTACAACATGCCTAACATCATTCGGCACGGCATCATGTAAAGTTTCGGCGAAATGTGTTAAACCGCTTGGTGTTGACCAAGTAAGAACACCTGCACCATCGGTGGAAAGCACTTGACCATTCGTGCCATCGGCTGCGGGTAAAGTCCATATAATATCATTATCAATGGCGTTGGCTGCGCGGAAACCGACATAGTTCGTGCCATTGGGAAATGCGCCATCAGCATCGTATTGTTCATAAAAACGTAAAGATTTGGGAGTATTATCATTAGAAGCAAGCCATACGTCCACATTACCAAAAACAGCAGTGTTCGGATCGCTGATGGTCATAGGTAATGTACCATCGGTATTATTGCCATGGAAGCCGAAAGAGCGTGTAGCGGCGGCGGTCAATGTTAAACCACGCCCTCCGACAATCGAAGAAAATTCTCCGCCGGCATTGTTTTCTTGACCTCCACTGACTACTGAAGCGACACCGCCGTCATTGTTTTGAAAGCCGCCACCTATATAAGCATGATCAGTAGTTGCTGTATTGCTTTCACCACCGCTAACAGTAGAGTAATTGCTGCTTGCCTGATTTGTTGAGCCACCGCCTACGGTCGAATAATTAGCATTGGCAACATTCGTATTACCTCCGGCAACAGTAGCATACCAATTACTCGCCGTATTGGAGAAACCACCCCCAACAGTGGAGTGCTGTTCATTTGCTGTATTACTTTGTCCACCGGCAATTGTTGAGTGGGTTCCACTTGCATTATTATTTTCACCGCCACCAATGGTTGCATGTAGATTACTTGCATTATTATCTTCCCCGCCACCTACTGAGGAATAATTGGCATTTGCCGTATTAGTATTACCACCGCTTACAGTGGAAAATTCTCCTCCGGCTGTATTGGTAAAGCCACCGCCAATAGTAGAATGTACATCACTTGCATTATTACTTTCACCACCGCCGATACTTGTATATGTTCCGCTCGCAATATTGTTAGTACCTCCGCTGATAGTAGAGTATTGATTATTTGCGGTATTGTTCCGCCCCCCACTGATGGTCGAATATGGTCCACTAGCAACTTCTGTTGCATTTGCTCTTGCTATTTGCCAATCTACTGCATAAGTGCCACGTTTATCTCCACCTGATGCTGTATTATCCGCCACTTGCGCCGTGAGTGCGCCTGTACCTTTGGGAGTTAAAGCAATGTCAATATTCGTGGCAGTTGCGTTGTTTGCAAGTAATTGAACTCCGGCATTGGTTGTGGTAAACGCTCCTGTGGTTTGAAGCGATTCTGTGAAATGTGTTAAAGCACCTGTATTATCATTTGCCGGAGCCCATGTAGTGCCATTCCATTTTATCACTTGTCCATCAGCTGCACCCATTTGGTTGAGATCAGTGGCAGTAATTGTTCCGTCGTTTATCTCAGCAGATGTTACTGTATTCAATGTAGCGAGCGTGCCCAGCCCCAGATTCGTTCTTGCACCTGCCGCAGTTGTGGCTCCTGTGCCACCATTTGCAAGAGCAAGAGTACCCCCGAGAGTAATCGTACCCGAAGAAGTGACGGGACCACCTGATGCTGTTAAACCTGTAGTACCACCGGAGACATTCACACTGGTCACAGTACCTGTGCCTCCTGCCGCTGCCGGAGCCCATGTAGTGCCATTCCATGCTAAGACTTGCCCATTTGTCGCCGCCATTTGATTGAGATCAGCGGCAGTAATTGTTCCGTCGTTTATCTCAGCAGATGTTACTGTATTCAATGTAGCGAGCGTGCCCAGCCCCAGATTCATTCTTGCACCTGCCGCAGTTGTGGCACCCGTGCCACCATTTGCAAGAGCAAGAGTACCCCCGAGAGTAATCGTACCCGAAGAAGTGACGGGACCACCTGATGCTGTTAAACCTGTAGTACCACCGGAGACATTCACACTGGTCACAGTACCTGTGC
>JAFLBY010000117.1 GCA_017302855.1 Candidatus Kapaibacterium sp. | reverse complement strand
ACATATAACAGCTACTCGGTTTACCATCGCGACCTGCCCTGCCTGCTTCCTGATAATATGACTCCAAAGTCTGGGTCAAATCACAATGAATAACATTACGCACATCCGATTTGTCTATGCCCATACCAAAGGCATTCGTCGCAACCAATACCCTACAGGAACCCGATAAAAACTGCTCTTGAGCATGCTCTCTATGTGTATCTTCCATACCGCCATGATAGCCCAAAGCAAACTTCTTATACTCCCTAATCTGGCTTGTAAACATCTCAACTCTTTTACGTGATCCACAATATATAATCGTCGAACCGGCTTCAGTTTCATCAAGTATGTCTATGATTCTTTCTGTTTTATTCTTACACTCTTCCGTTTTATATGATAAATTTGGGCGATCAAAACCCCGGATAAAACTCTTCGGCGCGGTTAAACCAACATTCTTCAATATATCAAATTGCACTTCGGGAGTTGCGGTGGCGGTCAAAGCAATTATTGGTACTCGAGCTATATGGTCAAAAACAGAAGGAATTGCCATATAAGAAGGGCGAAAATCATGCCCCCATTCCGAAACACAATGCGCCTCATCCACAGCCAACATTGAAAGAGGTATAGCCGCCAATTGCTCCACAAATGACCGGCTTTCCAAGCGTTCAGGGGCTAAATACAACAGTGAATACGCACCCTGACGGGCTTCTTGTATTGTTTGCTTAATGGCAGTTGGTGACATAGAACTATTGATATACGATGCCGAGATACGTGCCTTTTGCAATTGTTCCACCTGATCCTTCATCAATGCTATCAATGGCGATACGATAAGTGCCGTGCCCTGCCGCAACAATGCCGGAATCTGATAACACAACGACTTGCCACCACCTGTCGGCATAACTACCAATGTGTCATGACCTTCGGTTATGCTGCGTATTATTTCTTCTTGACCCGTTCTGAATTGTTCATAACCAAAATGTTGGCTCAATAACCTATGTGCATCTGTTGATGAATACTGCATGATAGTATTACAATAATGATTCCTTACTCAATTTACAAAAAATTAACATAGCGAAACACTTTCTCTGTGCATTCTATGCTGCATTTCTGCTCGTCATCGCCAATAATCCACAAAAAAAACGGGGCAATCATACGATTGCCCCGCCCCTGTTGTACCACGTAAAGATATTTTGCGGCTCCCCTTATCCATCAAAATACCATGACTAGTCAAATGCAACTTAACACATTTTTTTTGATTGATAACTATTATCACGTTTGAAAAATATAGATTGTGTGGAATGCCCTCAATGATGCTTATAAAGAATCCTCAAGTGATGATGAAATCACGATAAATGCATCGGCTGTTGCGCACATGATTGTGCCCAATGAAAGTGAGCATAGATTCAATTTGAGGGATATGTTTTACCCATTCATAACATTACCATCATCAATGATAATCGTAGTGATGCAAGAGCCTGTCATTTGGTGATTTTAAAGCGTGGAAGGAGTTTTCTTGGTCTCGAAATGAGTAATTTTGCTTCATGAAAACGGAAAAACTGATATTAATAGTAGCGGGTGAACCATCGGGTGATTTACATGGAGCACGCTTGATGAAGAGTTTGCGTGATCAATCGGCTGTGTCTTTGCGATTTATCGGCATTGGCGGCAATGAGATGCAAAAACAGGGTTTACAATCTCTTGTATCTTTGAGCGATATGAGCGTAGTTGGATTTTGGGAGGTTGCCAAACGTTATGGCTTTTTTCGTGATGTGTTAGCGCGGTGCATTACTGTAATGGATAATCATAACATTGATTGTTTTGTTGCGATTGATTATCCGGGTTTTAATGAGCGTTTGGCAAAGGCTGCAAAAAAGCGTGCAGTACCGGTGATTTGGTATATAGCTCCACAATTGTGGGCATGGGGTAAACATCGTGCGAAATCTCTTAGTAAGTGTATTGACAGATTATTGGTTGTGTTTCCTTTCGAACGTGCTTTTTTTGAACAATTTGGCATTGCGACCGATTTTGTTGGACACCCTTTGTTGGATGATGAGCAGTTTTCGGCGGAGCGTAGCATTGAATCATCTACACCTTTGTTTGCTTTGTTACCCGGTAGTCGTAATCAGGAAGTACAAAGAAATTTGCCGGTGATGTTAGAGGCTGCTATGTTGATGCAAAAGGAAATGGATTTGAATATAGCTATTGCTCAATCGCCGAGCTTGCCTGTGAGTGCATACAAAGTAATATTGTCGAATTATGGCTTGGAGGACTATGAACTTTGGACTAACTCTCGTCAGTTGATGTTTTCGGCTCGGGCAGGTATAGTGAAAACCGGCACTTCAACATTAGAGGCATGTTTATGCGGGATGCCTTTTTCGATGATGTACAAGACTTCGACATTGTCATATTATATTGGGAAGTCATTGGTAAATCTTGATTTTATAGCTTTGCCCAACATAGTATTGGGTAGGCAATGCGTTAGCGAGTTTGTTCAATCGGATGCTACGGCAGAGCAACTTGCACGTGAAAGTATGCTGTTGATGCGTGATGACGGATTACGTAATCGGCAAAAAGCCGACTTTGAAACAGTGCGTGATTTACTTGGTGCTTCAGGTGCATCAGCACGAGCGGCAAAGATAATCTTGGATGTTCTATGAAGCGAAAAGTGTTGATATATATCGGTTTGTTTGTGTTGCGTTTACTTGCTAAAACGTGGCGGATTCGGGTTGTAGGCAACATTCCTATTGATAAAGGTGTGGTTATCGTTTGGCATGGTATGATGTTGATTGTATGGAAGTTCTTTTCAGGACGCAGTTGCGTGGGAGTGACAAGTCATAGCAAAGATGGCGATGTATTGGCTCGTTTGCTGGATTTTTGGGACTATAGAGTTTTGCGTGGTTCATCATCACGAGGTGGCAAAGAAGTATTGGCGAGTATTGTGGAAATGGCAAAGAGACAATTGGTAATCATGACGCCGGATGGTCCTCGTGGTCCGGCAGAAGTGGCAAAAGCCGGAGCTTTTGTTGCAGCGCAGCGTTCCGGTACTATGTTGTATTGTTGTCGCGTACATATCAAAAGTGCTTACAGATTTTCAAGTTGGGACTCCTTTGCTATCCCCTATCCTTTTAGTAGTTGTACCTTAGAGTTTTTTGATGCCATTCGAATTGAATCAGATGCCGACAGAGAAGAAGTAAGTACGATTATGGAACTTATGTCGGCAAAAATGAGGAGTAATATGTGAGTGAGAGTTGCGTCAAGGGCTAAAACAGTTAGGATTGTCATGAATAATATTGTAAGATTTTGTTTGGTTATAATAGTTTTGATTGGGTCTGTTTCAGTTCATGCACAAACGGAGTTTGTGTTTGAGGAGAAACCCAAAGTAAAAGTATCGGATGATGCATCAGGTGCAAGGTATGAAAACTCATTTCAAAGTCTTGGCATTCTGGGAATGGGTATGGCAGATGGCGAAAACCCCATTCGTTGGTTGATAAACATAAACTATAATTCTTTAATTTCAAATGACATAGGACTGTATCTTGAACAACAGTTTATGCTACAAATTTCCGGTAATACACCCTATACATTTTTGGGCAATGGTGTGATGTGTTATCTGACAGGGACAAAACAGTTTGGAATTATCGGCAAAGCTAATATCGGCGTATCATTTGTGAGCGATATAAGAAACAGTTCCTTATTTGGCTCGGCAATAACTGGTTTTGGTTCGACTGTGGGCTTAGGTTTCAGCGGTGGCGAGGGCATATTTGCTTTTCATGCAATGGCTTTATTGCATCAAACAAGTTTGCTTGGAGGTCACATAGCACCTGCGGGAAATGTGAATATTTTATTTAGATTATAATATGAAATTACATACAAACAGAGTTTTGGTTGGGATGTCGGGCGGTGTGGATTCGTCTGTGGCAGCGGCATTATTGGTTGAACAGGGCTATGATGTTATCGGTATAACCATCAAGACATATCGCTATGAAGATGTGGGTGGCAATGTGGGGAATGATTCTACTTGCTGTTCATTGGATGGGATCAATGATGCACGTCGTATTGCGCAGCAATTGGGTATTCCGCATTATGTTGTTGATTTTTCAGAAGTATTTAAGAAGAATGTTATTGATTACTTTGTGCGTGACTATTTGGATGGCAATACACCGAATCCTTGTGTTCAATGCAATAAGACGATAAAATGGGGCGAAATGGACAGAAAAGCGGATTCATTAGGAGCACAATGGATTGCGACAGGTCACTATGCGAATATCCGACGTGATGAGATAACGGGTAGATATATCTTGTCGCGTGATGAACATAATCCGAAAGATCAGACGTATGCTCTGTGGGCAGTGAGTCAGGATTCTTTGGCTCGTACCATGTTTCCATTATCGGGATTTTCAAAAAATCGTTCACGAGAAGAAGCAAGTCGTTTGGGTTTGGGCATTGCATCAAAACCGGAATCGTATGAGATATGTTTTATTCCCGACAATGATTATAATCGTTTTTTGCGGGACATGGTGCCTAATTTGGAAGAGAAAGTCGCTGACGGTGCAATAATGTTGGATGGCAAGCAAATCGGCACACATCACGGTTATCCTTTTTATACCGTTGGTCAAAGACGCGGTCTTGGCATTGCACACAGTGAACCTTTATATGTGCTGAATGTACTTGCTGAACAGAATATCGTCGAGGTTGGCACTGACGAAAAATTATTACATCAAGGGCTTATCGCTGACAATGTGAATTTGATAAAATATGCCGAATTAGGCGAGAAACGAGAATTTATGGTCAAAATACGCTATAAAGATGAAGGCGCACCGGCACTTTGCTTTGTTGATAAAGATAAGAAATTACACATAGAGTTTTATGAGCCGCGCAAAGCGATTACACCGGGTCAATCGGTCGTGATGTATGAAGGAAACGATGTAGTAGGCGGCGGCATCATTACACAATGGACAGATAATCTCCAAATCACATCCCTATGATTATGAACAAATTATTCTTTGCTATCGTTTTAATTGTCACTCTGGCTCTCAATACTCCCGTATTGGCACAATCGCAAATTTCAACATTGGCAATGGATGCATTGTGCTTTAGGCGAGACACAGGAAATATTGTTGACGTGATAGCCCTGATCCCCTATCAGATGCTTCAATTCGATAAAAGGGGTTCACGCTATGTTGCTGATTATTCACTTACGATAAAAATCAAAGACATAAATAGTAAAACTATTAAGGATTTTCAGGAAACGCGCAAAATCACTCTTATGTCTTATGAAGAAACCCAAGGCAGTAAAGCAGGTTTTGAACACCGGGAACAGCGTTTTCCCATGCAGAAAGGCAATTTTACCGTTGAAGTAATAGTGATAGATAATAAAGCCAACACTACATTTTCCAAGACAAGAAAAATTACTTCCATTGATTTTGACGCTTATCCTTTTGCATTGAGTTCAATCTTACTCGTAAGTTCTATAGAGCAAGACAAATCCACATTCAAAATTACACCATTTTTGTCTGATAATATTTCAGTTTTGGAAGAAGGGGTTTTTATATTTTTCGAGACCTATTGCAGAGAAAAGATTGATTCCGTGGATTATCAGATACGCATCATCAATGCCAAAAACGAGATGGTTTATATGGGCGATAGAATGACCAAATCAGTAAAATCTAATCAAGGCACCGCTCGCCATTATTTGCATTTTTCACCGCCGCCGAAGTTTCAAGCCGGAGTTTATACCTTACGGCTTTATGCATTTAACAAAGAAATGCCCACAGAAACAGCACCAATTCCTGTTGAACCCAAAGAATTTTTGGCTATGACAGAACGCTCAATAAGCATAGAACGCACCTTCAGCACAGCCATCAACGAGGATATTGACAAGGCGATTCGCCAATTGCGTTATGTTGCAAGCCAATCACAAATAGACGAGATTCAAAATGGCATAACAACCGATGACAAAAAAATGTTGTTTGAAAAATTTTGGAAATCCTTAGACCCAACTCCCTCCACATCACTCAATGAAGCATTCCAAGATTATTATGCACGTGTAAGCTATGCGAATGAGAAGTTTCGCTCGGTCGGTGAGGGATGGATGACAGATAAAGGCATGATTTATATTATCTTTGGTCAGCCGGACTTTATTGATCGTCAGCCCCGACGAGCCGATGGACGCAGCGCGGAACGATGGACATATAACAATACAAATCGCTCATTTACCTTTGTGGACAATAGTGGTTTTGACGATTTTCGATTAACGCAACCGATTTCCCCATCGGAAAAATATGTCTATCGTAAATAGAATTTAGTAACAATCCAAAGAAATATGAAAGATTACTTTGATTCTACGATAATCTTTGTTATTTTCGCTGTGCAGTTTTGTTTCATTTTTTTCTAAGGGGGAACCATGAAGGTTCGATTTTACTTTAGTGCTTTGTGTGCATTAGTGGTTTTGTCAGCTTTTTCAACAATGAAAGCTCAAAGCCCGGATCAACAATTTGGTATTGGTGTGAACCTGGTCGCCGTTTCGGGAACTAATTCAGCCGCTTCCGGTGCAACATTTGCCTATGCCATTAATCCCGGCTTGCACATTGGAACGGGATTCGGTTTAGCCGTACGTTCAGCAAACGGTGTTTCGTCGAATGTTTTAGTTTTTGCACCGTATGTCAAAGGTTTGTTCAAAGGATCGAAAGACTTTGTTCCATTTATTATGGGGCAATTCGGCATTACAAGCGGAAGTAGTGGTGGAAATTCAAGTACAAATACCGGATTAAACGTTCTTGGCGGTGCTGAATATTTTGCATCGAAAAATCTTGGTATCTATGGCTCTTTATCAGTATTAGAACTTGGCTTTGATCCAAGTGTGACAACATTTGGTATTGGCGCATCCGCTAATATTGGTATTGAATGGTTCATGTAAGAATAATTATAGTCATCAGTGTTCAACCTCACAAGCAATCTTGTGAGGTTTTTTTATGCGTATAATCTTATGAATATTGCAATTTTCAGAACGGATCGCTTGGGCGATATGATATTAACATTACCAATGTGCAATGTATTGCGAGCAGAATACCCTGATGCTCATATTACTATTATAGCACGCAAGGAAAATAGTGTATTATTATCGCGCTGTTCTGATGTCTATAATACTGTGGTATTTGAAGAAGATTTTGAGAAATGGGATATATGGACAATAGCAAGTATTTTGCGCAACAAGAAAATAACTATGGTCTATTTTCCCCGCCCACGTTTTGAAGAAATATGTGCATCGTGGATTGCGAGAGTTCCTTTACGCATAGGAAGTGCATATCGCTGGTATTCTATCTTTCTTAATTATAAAGTTCCGGATCATCGCAGAGAAGCAACATTTCATGAATTAGAGTATAATATTCGCTTGATTGAATATTATACTCATAAAAAATATCCAAAGCAATCGCTTATTTCACCTCTTGTATATGACGAAGAGCGCAAAAATATCCGTTCACAATTATCATCTATCGCTCAAAAAGAAATTACGAATTTTATTATTATTCACCCGGGATCACGCGGCTCCTCTGTTGATTGGTCTATTGATAATTTTGGATTACTTGCTCAAGAATTGGAAAAATTAACCGATTACACAATAGTGATTACCGGCACAGCTCCCGAACAAGAAAAATGCCTCATTGTACAATCATATTGCAATAATGCAATAAATCTTTGCGGACAATGTTCGCTGCAAGAAATAATGGCATTATTGAAAGAAACCTCTTTAGTTATTGCCAACTCTACAGGGATATTGCATCTTGCAACAGCATTGCACACATCCGTTATTGGTTTATACCCTAATGATCCATCCTTATCGGCTCATCGTTGGGGACCGTATAGTCAAAACTCGAAAGTTATCAAACCTCTTCCCGAAAAAGTTAATGGCGGTTGGAATGATGATATGTCATTGATTACGGTAGAATCAGTTGTACAATTGGTTAAAAATATGCTGCAATGACAATGAATATACCATATATTGCAGAACTTTATATTTATCCGATAAAATCATGCGGCGCAATTTCATTACAATCTGTTAAAACTGATAAATATGGATTACAGCATGATAGACAGTGGATGATTATTAATAAAAACAATGAATTTTTGACGCAAAGAGAATTACCGATTTTATCCTTAATTATCCCCTCAATTAAGGATGAGAAACTTACTATTACACTGCCGGATACAAGCACCCAAAGCGTGCCCAAGTATGCAGAAAGCGGCACTATCATAAAAACACAGGTATGGGATGATGAAGTGTTAGTACATGATTGCGGTGATGAGATTGCATCTTTTTTAAGCGAATATTGTCAACAAAATGTTCGATTAGTGAAAATCGGCAGTTTATTCTCACGAGAAGTACAATCAGGTATCATAGATTTTACCACAGAAGTCGGCTTTGCTGATTCATATCCCCTCTTGCTTATATCACAATTAACTCTCGATGATCTTAATTCACGCTTATTATCACCAATCCCAATGAACCGATTTCGACCCAATATTGTTATTAATGGCGGCAGTGCTTATCAAGAAGATCATTGGCGAAAATTACGTACAGAAAATCATACTGTATTACATTTCGGAAAACGTTGTTCACGATGTGTGATTACCACTATTGACCAAAGCACAGCAATTTCGGGAAAAGAACCATTAAAAACACTTGCCTCATACAATAGAGATCATCGTGGGCGTGTGATGTTTGGCAGTTATTGGGCTTATCAAGAATACGGAAATACTTTAAGGGTTGGAGATACGGTGTCTGTGATAGAATAATTATATTGAAAATAAACGTGATTCCGGTTTTTGTAACCATTCATTTAATGTTTGTGCAATGCAGTCTTTGTGTGACACAATCGGACTGTCTATTTCCCAAGGAATAGCAATATCTGTATCATTCCACGCTATTGCACTTTCGGCTTGCGGATTCCATAAGGCAGTACATAAATATTGTACTTCAACAAAATCCGATAAAGCAGCAAAACCATTAGCAAATCCGGGCGGTATCCACACCATTTGTCTATTTTCATCCGATATTTTCATAGAACAATATTTACCCAGAGTCGGAGAATTATAGCGAATATCTACTTCAACTAATTGAATGCTTCCTCGTATAACTCTGAGTAATTTTCCCATTGGTTTATCCCATTGGAAGTGCATACCGCGAATAACATTTTTCACCGAACCGCTATGATTTTCTTGGACAATTTTTTCAGATATTCCATAGTGTTCCAAATAGTCTGAGCGATATTGTTCAAGAAAAAAACCACGTTCATCCGAGTAAATATCCGGTTGTAGCAATAAAACAGCATCAAAAAATGAATCAACAATATGCAAAGCCATAAGATTATTTTTGTATTATAAATGGTATTGTTTGTACTCCGTACATAGAACGAGCACGTAATGTAAAATATCCTTCATCAAGCGATGTTGTATGCAACTGTATAGTATTAAACCCTTTACTTCCCTCTGCCGAGAAGGAATATTGCACCACACCGACGACATCAATGATGTCGAAATGGAGTTGGGCATTATCCGGAAGAACCATAAATATTTCACTGTTCTCAGACACGGGATGTGGTCTTATTTGATATATCCTGAAAATTGGAGCGGGTGTAAAACTTATCGCTCTCATATCATCAGCACACACAGGCAACAGCGAGAGTGTAAAATGGGTTGAATCGTTCTCAATACAATATAAAGGATGATTTTGTATAATAGCACTAAATTGTGCAGATTTTTTCGTTGACAGCAAAGCCATATATTCCAATGGTAATTCCCAGAGCACATCAGATCCGGTGAAAATATTTTGTGGTAGTTCCAATGAATATTTTCCATACTGTTCTTCAATAATCGGTACGGTATATTGCATTTTTACACCATTTTGTGAAATGAATATATTGGCTTCATTACTATTCATAAAATGGAATACATCAGGATCATGGGTAAAGTATAAAGTTAGTTTACCAAGATTGATTTTATCTTTAAGAGTTAATGTTCCCGAATAGAGTACTTTGTGCACAGTGCCTATTGCAACCATCGTAGTGTCAGACATAATAGAGATATTCTGATTTTGTTGTTTTCCTTGAATAAAACCGGACTCTTTTTCAAAAATCGAGGCATTATTTGCAGAAAAAATCATTTCATACGATAGACCATTATAAGGTATTGTCACATTTTTAACTGTATCTCTTAGTATCATACCACTATCTAATACTCTATTTCTAAAAGTTGTATAATTCACTATGGATGATGCAAACCTTAAAGAATCAATGAGAATACTGACATTTCCTGTATTAAGTACGCTAAGAGGGATAAGAGTATCTGTACAGGCAGTAACAACCATTGGGACAACTGCATCAAAAGAAGCATGTATCGTGTCGGCTCTTATTCCATAACCACTAATAATAATAGTATCTTGTTTTCGCTTAAATCCGGGCAAAGCGTCATGTCTAATATAGAGTGTTGCAGATGATTTTCCGGTTTTTTTCGGAGCAAATGTTATTGGAATTTTTATTTCTCTATCGGGAAGATGAATTTGCTTCTGAGAATATTTAGCATCGAAAGAAAATGCAGCTATATCTCCATTTCCCCATAGTATCGTATCAATAGTTAATTGTTCATTTCCTCCTGAATTAAACATCAAAACAGTATCTAGTTTACTGTGATCTATTTTTACTGTGTCGAATTCATAATTATGGGTTGTAATTGTCGGCAAAGTACCTTCGCCGCTTAATGTAGTGCTTACGTGCTGATGTAACTTCCAATTCGTTATTTTCCATTGAATTTCTTTCGCATACTTTCTTACGGAATCAGGCAAAAACGATGAGCTAAAACGTAAAGTGTCATTTTCTTGGATTGTTGTCGGGAATAAAATGCGCGTATTTTCCTTAAAAGTGAGCGTATCCCCACTTTTTGAAATCAACGCAATGTCAGCTTTCATATTTCCAATATTAGCAATTTCAATGAGTGTATCTTGAGAAATAGTTCCTATTCTTCTTGCCGGAAAGACATAATTATTAGTAAGAACCAAGGGTGCAATCCCTTTACCTTTTACGGTAGCCAATACAGTTGGTAACTCCGGTTGATTATGTATCGGATACATTGCAAGACTATCAGAAATACGTTCATCGGGCACATAGCACACAGGTATGGAAAGAGTGTCGCCTGTTTTTAATGTAAGAGGAAATAGACCCGTTGTATCAACAGTAAACTTTGCAAACTGTGGGAACTGTACTCTCGATATAATTATTGGTACATTGCCCTTACTCACAAAATGAACCTTGGAGCATACTGTGTCGCCCACTACAAC
>JAFLBY010000116.1 GCA_017302855.1 Candidatus Kapaibacterium sp. | reverse complement strand
GGGCAGCCGGTGAGTCCAAAACAACTGTCAAAAACTATCAGCAAAACACTCCACTCTTGAGAGGGGCTGGGGATGTGTCATCCAAAGGGGCAGCCGGTGTGTCCAAAACCACCACATCACAAAGACGAACAATAATCCCCTACAATCCCGCATTAAAAGAATTAGCGCGTGAGCTACGCAACAATAGCACAAAAACAGAAATTATTCTTTGGAAAGAATTAAAAGGGAAATTTGCCGAAAAATATGATTTCCACAGACAAAAACCCTTAGATAATTATATTGCCGATTTCTTTTGCCATGAATTACAATTAGTGATTGAAGTGGACGGAGAAACACATAATTGGGAAGAAACGCAGAAAAAAGATTTTGTCAAAGAATGCAGATTCCATGAATTAGGATTGAATGTTTTGCGTTTTCCCGATTCTGATATAGTCCATAATCTTGCATCGGTACTGGAAATAATTTACCAATATACCATTGGTTTTGAACAAGGCGATTTGTCGGCTTTGCTTTATGAAGATTCACCATTGAATCCATTGTCAGGGCTGGAGCCGCATTGTGCGATGGAAGCAAATGCAATTGATACAATGAACACTATTGACACACGTAGTGACTCAATTTACACACCCCTAAATCCCCTCTCAAGAGGGGACTTTGAGGAAAATGGGGACTTTGAGGAAAATGCGGACACCATAAATCAACTCTCAAGAGGAGACTTTGAGGAAAATGCGGACTTGTTTGGTAGTCTTGAGGATGTGTATGAGCAAATTGGCGATGGAAGATTGTTTTCGCGGAAGCAAGCCAATACCATTATCAATTCTTTGAAAATTTGCGATCCCGCCGTTGGGTCGGGGCATTTTTTGGTTTCCGCGCTCAATGAGATTATTGCCATTAAAAATGATTTGAAAATATTGCAAGACCGTGACGGCAAACGCCTCAAAGAATATCATGTGGAGGTGGTCAATGATGAGCTTATTATTACCGATGAGGATGGCGAATTGTTTGAATATAATCCGAACAATAAGGAAAGCCAAAGAGTGCAGGAAACTTTGTTCCATGAGAAGCAAACAATTATTGAAAATTGCCTTTTCGGTGTGGATATTAATCCGAATTCGGTGAAAATATGCCGTTTGCGTTTGTGGATAGAATTATTGAAACATTCGTATTATATTGATAATGCCGCGGCATCACGCGATAGAAATTTCGGTGAATTGCAAACTTTGCCCAATATTGACATCAATATCAAATGTGGAAATTCTTTGGTAAGCCGTTTTGCTATTGATGCGGATTTGAAGCAAGCATTGAAAAAAAGCAAATGGACAATCAGCAGCTATCGGCTTGCCGTTGCTACGTACCGCAATGCTAAAGATAAAGACCAAAAAAGGGAAATGGAAAAATTAATTGCCGATATTAAATCGGATTTCAGAACAGAAATTTCCCAAAATGACCCAAAGGTACGAAAGCTCTATAAATTGCAGGGGGAATTGTTCCAACTTGTCAATCAGACGACAATGTTCGATATGAGCAGAAAAGAAAAAGCGGAATGGAATAAAAAAGTAGAAGCCCTCACCGCAGAAACCAAGAAATTGGAAGCAGAAATAGAAGAGATAAAAGCCAATAAGATATTTGAGAATGCTTTTGAATGGCGTTTTGAATTTCCCGAAGTGCTGAACAATAATGGTGACTTCATCGGCTTTGATGCCGTAATCGGGAATCCGCCGTATGTATCATATTATTCAAAACAATCCAAAGCAAACAGTGAAACAAGTCTTTTAATTGAATTTCTCTGCAAACAATACAGTTTCATCCAAAATAAAAACAAACTTGGCAGATTTAATACGTTAATGTTTTTTCTTGAGTTGTCAAAAAATTTAATAACAAAAAACAGCCTAACGTCTATGATTATTGATACAAACATCCACAGCAACCCGTCTCAGGACATTAGAGAATATGTATTCAACAATTATCAAATTCTTGAGATTATTGATAACTTAGATGTTTTTGAAAATGTTGGAAGTAGTCAACTTATTTTGCTCCTAAAATCTTCAAATGAAAAAAATTATAAAATAATTTACAAAGAGCAAAACGGAGAAATATTCAGAGAGATTAAAGCATCAACACCTCTTATACTAGCACAAAACAATTTTAGTTTTCAAATTCCAAAGGATAATATTGTTCAAGATATTATCAGTAAAATTTCAAATAACACTACTATAGTTGAAATTCTAGGCAAGGAGTACATAAGAACATGTATAACATTTACTGGACAAAAAGACAAATTTGTTATCCCGCAACCTAGTCTACCAATAGATTATCCACTTATAGAAGGATCTTTCGGAGTTCCTGGCCCTTATGAATCTACAAGATGTAGACAGTACATTCGTTATGACACTGCCTTAAGGGATAAACTCAATAATGAGTACAAAATAGAAGCTATCTCTAAAAATTTGAGATCTCCTAAAGTAATTGGACTGGGAAATCTTCAAATATTTAAATCAAAAAAAATCTTTATACGACTTTCAGATATAAGATTAACAGCAACATATTCATCTGATGTAGAATGTGCAGATTTATCACTATATGTGATAACATTACCAAATTACGAACTATATTGGGAAAAAATATATTTGTTTTATTTGTTATCTGTGTTAAATTCAAAACTAATGACATTTTACTATATCAACAAAGGATACATTAGAAATCTTAACACAGGCACACCTCAAATAAGGTTAGACGATTTAAGAAACATGCCTTTAGTCATCCCTTCTATTGAGATACAGAAAAAAATTGTAAAAATAATAGAGAATTTGTTTACGAAGAAAAGAGCAAAGAAAGATGTAACTCAATATATACAAGAAATTGATATTTTAATTTATAAAATTTATGGCTTGACGGCAGAAGAGATAGCGATAGTAGAGGGGAAATGATGATGAGTATTGAGAGCATAGGCAGAGCGATGGAGCGAGTGCCGAATCTGAATGCAGAGATAGTGCAGCAGATAGCGGACAAACTTGGGATGAAATTTACACCGGAAAAGCACCCCTCCAATCCGGAAAAATTCCCCTCCGACGGAGGGGTGTCCGCAGGACGGGGTGGTAAAAAAAACAACGCAAACAACACCACCAAACGCAGCAAAGACACCGAAGCCGATATTACCAATAATGGCAAAAGAAATACACAGAATTACATGAAACTTCCCTATAATCCGCAATTAACAGAGCGAGCGAAAGAACTTCGGAAAGCGGGTAATATGGCGGAAATAGTATTTTGGCATCAGATAAAAAACAAACAATTCAAGGGCTTTGATTTTGACAGACAAAAAATTATAGGTAATTATATTGTTGATTTTTTCTGCTCAAATTGTAATGTTGTGATAGAAATAGATGGCAGTAGTCATGATGATAAAGTAGAATATGATGCCGCACGCGATGCGTACCTTGAAGGATTGGGTTTGGAAGTTATTCATATATCCGATACGGACGTTCTGCATAATATGAGCGGAGTGCTGGATTGGTTGCATGGGCATAGTGGTTTTGCACAGCCGGATGATACTATAAATTCGTATAGGAACCACCCCGACGTGACGGGGAATTACTAAAAGAACCACCCCGACGTGACGAGTAATTACTATAGGAACCACCCCGACGTGACGGGGAATTACTATAGGAACCACCCCGTCCTTACGGACACCCCTCCAGTGGAGGGGATGAATACAAACGTGCAAAAAATGAAAACAAACGACCAATAGTAGGAACCACCCCGTCCTTACGGACACCCCTCCAGTGGTAATGAACCCACCCCAACCCCTCCGGCGGAGGGGATGAAATGCAGCAGCGGATAAATTCCGCAGGGATGTCATGATAATAGAAAAATAATGTTTGTTTTTTTTGCCCCATCCCGATTCCCCGACGGGGAAGGCGAAAAAAGCGTGGCTTTCCCCTCACTTTGGCATGAAGTGTTTAATTTTGCAAAGATATTCAAGGAGACGACAATGCTGAAAATAGATGTTCATGCGCATATCTTACCCCAAACATGGGATTCGCTCAAAGATAAATATGGCTATGGCGGTTTTATCCAATTGCATCATCATCAGAAAGGGCGTGCGAAGATGATGCGCGATGATGGGACTTTTTTCCGTGAAATAGAGGAAAATTGCTGGAATCCGACGGCAATATTGCATGATATGGATGCCCATAATGTGGATGTGATGGTGCTTTGTACTGTGCCCGTTTTGTTCAAATATTGGGCAAAGCCGGAACATACACTCGATTGGCATATCTTTTTGAATAATCATTTGGCAGAAGTGCAAAACTCCCATCCGCAACGCTTGGTGGGCTTGGGCACTATCCCGATGCAAGACACAGATTTGGCAATCAAGGAATTGGAACGCTGCGTGAAGGATTGCGGTTTCCCCGGCATTCAAATCGGCTCTAATATCAATGGCAAAAATCTTGACCATCCCGACTTTTTCCCCATATATCAGGCAGCGCAAGACCTCGGCGCATGTATTATGGTGCATCCTTGGGAAATGGCGGGAGCCAATCGTATGAAACCCTATTTTATGGAATGGCTTGTGGGTATGCCCGCAGAAACCACTTTGTCCATTTGTTCGATGATATTTGGCGGCGTATTCGATCGCTTTCCTCGTTTACGTGTATTATTTGCTCATGCGGGCGGTTCATTTCCGTTCACTGTCGGACGCATCTCACATGGCTGGCATGCTCGCCCCGATTTGTGCAATATCCATCGCATCAATGATCCGCGCAGCTATGTGGACAAATTTTGGGTTGATGGCATCACCCATGATGATGATGCTTTGCGCTTTTTGTTGCAAGTAATGCCCTCACATAAAATTGCCTATGGCACGGATTATCCCTTCCCTCTCGGCGATTTGGAGCATGGTAAGTTCATCGAACAAATGAGCGATTTGGATATTCTCACCAAAGAAGACCTTTTCCATCGCAGCGCACTGGGTTTTTTGGGATTGCCGGAACAACGCTTTCAACGTCGAAAAGCACAATCAGAGCAAGAAATTATTGCTGCACAGATTATGAGAACCTCGTCATTGAATTAATCGAATAATTCTTACTACGTTTTTTTTACTATTTACCCATTCCTTCGAGATGGTAGTGCATGAATGATTTTGCCGATAATGAAAAAGAACTGATACTCTATTTGCAAAAAGGCGAATCAGCAGCATTGGAATATATTTATGACCATTATAGTGCTGCCCTTTATGGCATCATTGTAAAAATTCTCAAAGGAAATAAAATTATTTCCGAAGATGTACTGCAAGAAACATTCATAAAAATTTGGACAAATAGAATCAAATACGATAGCTCAAAAGCTACGCTGTTTACGTGGATGCTGAATATTGCAAGAAATACTGCCATAGATACATTACGAAGTTCGGATTTTAATAGTCATTCAGTGAACCGTGTTTCCATAGATTCCGTACATATTGATGAGGAATTACATTCACCATCACCACAGTATGCTGAGGATATTATTCTAAAAGAGATATTGAATCAATTACCGCCGGAACAAATACAAATCATAGAACTTATGTATTATCAAGGATATACACAGACAGAAATAGCGACGCAGTATTCTATTCCGCTTGGCACGGTAAAATCACGTGCTCGATTGGCAATTGAAACTTTAAGGAAAATACTTATCCATGACAGTAACATACTTTCCGGAACGTCTCCGCAATCATTTGCAGCGAAACAAACTCTCACTGCAATTATTGCAGTATTAACATCAGAAATAGTTGATATACCCACCTTGCAATCCACTCTTTAAACAATAGAGGTATGCAAAGGTGTTCTCTTTCATAGAAAACATAATGACATAACTATGAATAGTACAATACATCCGGAAAATGAAGAACATAATCTCGAAGATGCTGCTGTCTATGCGCTGGGCGGAGCAGACATGGGCACGGAACAAGAGCAAATAAAAAAACATATCGCTGATGCCGAAGCTGTACTCGAAGCATTAGCATCTGCACATGCTGTCAATCCTTCTCCATCATTAAGACCCCGATTACTTAATCAAATAATCGGCGGGAAACATTCATTTTCACAGATAATAACATTACAATCAAAAATAAAAAAATATCAACGTTACTCTATTGCCGCAAGTGTCATGTTCGCAATAACCACTTCCGCAACACTCTATTACAAACATTTGCATGATAATTCTAATGCAGCATTACACCTGGTTAAAGAAGAATTAGAAAAAACGAAAGAATCGAGCTATGTGCTTGCAACAAAAGCCGATGTTTTAGACCAACGTATCCAATTAGTCACAAATCCTGATATTGTGGAAATATCTATGAAATCACCGAAGACAGTGATAAGCCAACCATTACTTCGTACGTCAGTCTATTGGGATACAAAAGAAAATGCAGTGTTTTTGGAAGTCCAATCATTACCGGAAAACAATGATTCTACGGATTATCAACTGTGGGCAATTTCAGAAGGCAAGCCAAAAGATTTGGGGGTATTTCATTTCAAAAAATCACCATTTATTTTCAAAATGAAAAATACCGATTCGGCAGATGCTTTTGCAATTACACTTGAAGAAAAAGGCGGAAAACCTTCGCCAACATTAGAAAATTTAACGGTACTCGGTACAGTATCATCACAAAATGGTGAATAATCATAAAAAAAAAGCCCTTGTTACAATGTTCCAAGGGCTTCACATTTACCTATTGACCTATCAAATTTATTGCTGAACAATATCCGCTTTAGTGGTATTGAGCAAGGCAACTAAATCATTAACTAACTGAGCATTATTAGCCGCAGTCACGCCATTTTTTGCCAATCCCACTCCGATATTACCAACAAAGGCATCAAAATCCGCTGCTGTAATTTTCATTGGAATACGTGAATTTTTAGCAGGATCATGTGCTGCTTTCATATCCAAACCTGAATATGTGTATGTTTTTGACCCTGTAGCCAAACACATAAAATCAGTAAAATTTTTACTTAATCTACTTAAACCGGTAGTATTTCCCGCGCCTAATTCAGCAAAAAGAACAGGAAAATATTTTGCCATTTTTGGATCTGCTGCAATAACAAGAATAGAGCTATCCACAACGCTTCGAAGCGTTAATCGCCCTTTTTCAATCATTGTTGCCGGATTTGATGGATCGGACACCATAGTAACTCCCCCCACTCTGTCATAGAGTGATGGTGTGGGTGTCGGTGCAGGGGTTGAAGTCTCTTCAGAACACGAAGCAAAAAGGACTAACCCGATTATACAAGATGCAGCACTCAAGTGTGCACGTTTTAACGAAAATTGCATCGCAATACTCCTAAAAAATTGAAAATAAACTATTAGTACAGATACTGAACTTTGATATTTGTCGCTATTGAAATACTCCATGAATGGTAGCCGATACCTTCCGATAAAAAGAAAGCTGGTCGGCATTTACCGGACAACTGCCTGCTGTTGTGGGTTGAACTATATATCTTTGAGTATATGTACTTTGAGAATAAAGCCCTGAGTTTTTAACCAAACGATAAACACATTCACTTACCCCCTCATCACTGCTCTTATAATGATGCAATAAGTTTTCTCTCTTTCGATCATAGACATACACCAAAATATTATCGCGTGTGTTCATATATACTGCAATAATGCCGGGTAAATTTTTTACAAAAGACTGAATGGCTTGTTGTTCTTGTGCTGTAAGATTTCCGTTGAAATCAATCCTTGCCAACTGATGTGTCGTATTGACCGATGTCTTATCAGGCAAAGTCACTAAGTAAATATGAACACAGAGTGTGATACATAATCCCAAGACAATGGTCGAAAGTGCAATAATGTAATGTTTCGCCTTAATCTTGGGTGTCGCTTTTGGGTGTTGTTGCAAAGATTCCATAGTTCTTATAGACTTGTGAATGAAATGTGTTCAATGCCTATACATACGCATGATGCTCATAATCAGATCAGTAAAGAATGTATGTTTCCATTCTTAGCATACAATTTTTACATTTTTGACAACCAAACATCAAGTCAGGGAACGAAGAAAAGGCGGATTTTTCTTATTCGAGAACAAGGTAAATGACCTACCGGAAAGACAGAACTCATGAAGGACACAACAAAACATGGCGACACATCCTGCAAAAAAAGTGCACTTTCCCCATGTATTATCAAAACATTATATTAGACACACACACTTAATATTGGCATAACGCTAAGGTAATAATAGCTCGGTAATTTTGCGACCAAGTTCAAACTAATGAAAGCTGCAAAATTGAAAATCCTTCTTACTCTTTGTTTCGGCATTGCTTTATGTGTTACCACCTCAATAACAGCCCAAGAAAATTCCGGTACTGTACAAGGTAAAGTAACCGACGGCTCTACGGGTGATATTATGCGTAGTGTCACCGTTGAATTATTAACCAAAGAAAAACAAAGTACCAAAAAAGGTGCCTATTCGGATGTAACCGGAAAATACACAATAAAAAAAGTACAGCAAGGCGTATATTCTTTACGCTTCCGTTATGTGGGCTTTGAAAGTAAACTTATAGAAAATGTTGAAGTAGCTGCGGGCAAAACTGTGACAGTAAATGTGACATTATCGCCCGAAACAAAAAAATCTACCGAAGTAGTTGTCACTGCACGTGCCAATAAAGAATCAAAAGAAGCAATTTTAGCACAAAGAAAAAATTCTGCCCAAGTAAGCGACGGCGTGAGCAAAGAAGAAATATCTCGTCTTCCCGATGCCGATGCAGGTCAAGCACTTAAGCGAGTTTCCGGTGTGACATTAGTGGGCGATAAATTCATTTATGTGCGTGGTTCAAGTGACCGTTACAGCAATACGACATTAAATGGCTCAACCCTGACTTCGACCGAACCGGACAAACGTTCTTTCGATTTTGGTATGTTCCCGTCGGAATTTTTACAACAAGCGAATATTACCAAATCATTTACGCCCGATTTACCGGGTAATTTTGCCGGAGGCTTAGTGCAATTACAAACAATAGATTTTCCCGATGGATTTTCCGTAAAAGCATCACTTTCCACATCGGGAAATAATAATACCCAAATCGGTGATAATATATTCAGCTCCTATCAAGGCGGTTCAGATGATTGGTTAGCACGCGATGATGGCACGAGATCAATGTCCTCAGCCACTCCGGGCAGCCGCGAAGATATCAATCGTTTATTATTAAATGCTCGTCGGCAAGATGCCCAAGGAGATTCTGCGCGCACTACCTTACAAAATTTTGCACGCGGATTTAATCAGAATGTCTGGACAAATAATAATTTTTCGGCTAATCCCAATACATCATTTGCGCTTTCATTTAGTAATTTATATGATGTTTTCGACAATGATTTAGGTGTGATTGCATCGGTTAATTATGGTAATTCTTATGCCATTAATTCGATTGTGCGCAGCCCCATTCTTGCCGACAAAGAATTTCGCCAAGAAAATGCGGGTTCTGTGTCCACACGCTCCGTGAATTATGGCGGTATGGCAAATATTGCCTATAAATTAGGAGGTCACAGCTCACTCAGTTTTAAAAATGTGTTTAATCGTTCCGCCGATGATGAAACCACACTTTTGCAGGGCAGAGATATTCCGCAAGGTATTGATATTCGCCCATCGAGCTGGCAATTTGTGCAAAAAGAATTATTTTCCACACAAGTCAATGGCGAACATACTGTACCGTTTGATAGTACGGCAATTATCTCCTCATTGCTTTTTGATTGGCGATTAGGATATTCACAATCCCTGCGCGATGAGCCGGATTTTCGTCGTTTGCGTTATTCGCGCCAATCGGTTGATTCGACATTACCGTTTACTGCTGATATACAACCCACACCGCAAGGTGATGGCACGCTCGCAGGACGTTTTTATTCTTCATTAAATGATTTTGCCAGAAATGCTGCATTTAATATCGCATTACCTGTCTATCGTGATACGAAATTTAAAACTGGTTTTCTCACTGAAAATAAAAATCGTTATTTTTCTGCACGCTCATTTACAATTAATCAACCGACAAGCGGTGCTGATTTTGATATAGATTTTTCTGATACACCGGACAGTTTATTCCGAGCAGAAAATTTCCGTCAGGGTGGTTTGGGAATGTCAGAGGACTCCAAGCGCAGCGATTCCTACATTGCAGGTGAAGAATTATATGCCGGATATTTTATGATTGATGCGCCTTTTTCTATTGCGGGCGAGCAATTTCGGATTATCGGCGGCGCAAGAGTAGAAGATGCCGTTCAATCACTTAATTCATTCGACACAGAAGGTAACCCCATCAATATTACGTATGCAACAACAGATTGGCTGCCATCTTTTAACCTTATTTACAAAGCGACAGAAGCGATGAATGTGCGTATGTCGGCAACACGCACATTAACCCGCCCTAATTTACGAGAATTTGCACCTTTTGCCTTTTATGATTTCCAATCATTATTCGTTGTACGCGGCAATCCGAATTTAGAGCGCACCTTAATTTCCAATTATGATATACGCTATGAATATTTCCCTCAGCCGGGCGAAGTCTTTTCTGTCAGTGTATTTTATAAAAACTTTATTAATCCCATCGAAGAAACTATTGATCAAGTATCAAGTGAATATATACGCACATTTTCCAATGGACAAAGCGTTGATTCAACAGGTAAAAAAATAGCTGATGGCAATGCTTTTAATTATGGAGTTGAATTTGAAGCTCGCAAATCCCTTGCTTTTTTGGGTGATTATTTTCGCAATTTCGGCATTAATGCCAATGTATCTCTAATTCAATCAGAAATTACGGTATTGCAAGGCAGAACCGAAGATAAACGCAGTATATGGGGACAATCTCCGTATTCATTAAATATCGGATTATTTTTTACGGAACCCGACTTAGGCACATCCGTCAATATTGGTTATAATCGCTATGGTCGCCGTATTGTTCAAGTTGGCTTGCGCGGTGCATTTGCATTCGACGATCCTCATGTGTATGAGCAACCGCGAGATGTTATTGATATTTCCATTATTCAGCCATTATTAGACAATGCCTTTGAAGTTAAATTAGTTGCGCGCGACATTCTTAATCAAGAATTATTATGGCAACAAGGCGGCAAAACCATTGCTTCTAATTTGCGCGGCACAACTTTCAGTATAGGCATGAGCTACCGTTTTCGTTAAGTAACTGTAAAAAAAACATATCTATTATTTATACACAATATCTCTAAGGAAATTGTATGAAATTATTTACTGCCGTGACAACCGCATTGCTGTTCTGGGGAGCAATGTCAAGTGTTCAGTCACAAACTGTGCAGCTTTTATCACCGGGTGGTTCACCCAATGAGAGTTATCGTGCAGGTAATTCCGTTGATTTGGTGTATCAAACATCACCCTCCACAGTGACGCCTCGTCCGCGGTATCGCTTTGAATTCAGCACATCTCCGAACGGACCTTGGACTTCAATAGCAGGTGC
>JAFLBY010000115.1 GCA_017302855.1 Candidatus Kapaibacterium sp. | reverse complement strand
TTCCCAAAGGACCAAAATCCAGACTCTCAAATGTATTCAGTTCTGTTGTATCATTTTTGCTGACTTCACTTGCAGCATTCAGTGTTTCGGAAAGACACACGACAGTACCATATCCTCGTAAGGCAGGATTTCCGGCAAGCATCACACCCACGCGCAAATTACGAGGACCGTCCCAATCCACTTCACTTGAATTGCGCATAGCTCCAATGACAACGATAGGTTTTTCCGACTTACAGGTCAGATCAAGAAAATAAGCTGTTTCTTCTAATGTGTCAGTGCCATGAGTTACGACTACGCCATCAATCTCGGGTTTTGCCAATTGTTCGCGTATTATAGCCGATAAAGAAAGCATAATCTCAAAGGTAACATGTGGTCCCGGGTATCTTCCAAATTCAATAGGAATAATGGTTGCAATTTCATGAATTGATTGTACGGTTCCGAGTATTTCTGCGGCACTAAGTTTAGGAACAACACCGCCAAATTCACGATCAACTTTCATTGAAATGGTGCCACCCGTAAATATAACTGCAACTGTAGGTTTATGTTGTGCAATCTGATTGTTCATAAAACTGTATAGTAAATGACGTAAGTGTTTTGTGTGTTTCGTAGAATGTGGTACGAAAATAAGAGAGTGTTTCGTATTTTCGCACAAATAATCTTCTTAGCCCGGATGGCGAAATAGGCAGACGCGCTGTATTCAGAGTGCAGTTCCGATTGGAGGTGCGGGTTCAAGTCCCGCTCCGGGCACATGAAGGCGTTATTTTCATGAAGTATGGAGATAACGCTTTTTCTTTGTATGTTTGAGTGCTAAACACGGCTTCTCGACGAAATAATAACTTGCAATTGCGACTATAAGAGTGATGCTCAATGATGCTATGAAAAAAACAACAAGTCCGTAATTACTTATCTGTGCATGATGTAAAAGTGTTTGGATGGGAAATGCGTAAAGATATGTGCCATAAGAAAAATCACCATAATTGTCTGTCCATGCAAACAAAGGTGAAAAACCGACAACTAAAACAGGATATGATAACAATAATGCATCGGTAATTTCTGTTATCCCCATAGGAATTGTCATAATGTACAGAACCCCCATCATTAATGCTATAACGGGAGAATAGGGAATTCTATCTGCATAAAGATATATACAAGCCCCTGCAAAAAAACATGAACTTAATCTATAGAGTGTCATTTTCCATGGAACAAAGAGAGAAAATACATGGTATTGAGGAAAAAAATGCCCAATAATGAGTAAGATGATAATGAAAGAAAAAGTGAGAGGTATTATATATTGTCTTTTTTTCAAAAATCCCAAGTAACCGAACCCCGCTACCGCTATATAACATAGTCCCTCATAATATAAAGTCCATAAAGAATTATTGGAAACGAGTATTCCCGAATTGTTGTTTATACTCGTTTGTTGAATTTTTATCGTGATATTATGAAGTATATAGCCCAGTGAAGTGTAGGAAGGGTTTTGAGTTGCAAGCGAAAAATCATTGTATAAAAAGTAAGAAGCAAGAGGAGCAAAAATAAAAGATGTTATTAGTAAACATACCCAAAATCCGGGATAAAGTCTTAGAAAACGATTGCGAATGAAGTGCACAATAGATGAACCATTAACATAACTTCGTGTAATTAAAAATCCACTTACTATAAAGAAAACACTCACTGCCATTGTGCCGAACGTTATTGTTCCATTGCTCAAAGATGCCAATGGTTCATAATCAGGTATTACAAAAACAAAGGAATGGGAAAATACCACAAGCGATGCTAATATAAAACGTAAGAAACCGAAACTATTCTTTTGGGGATTGAATATATTTCCCAATGTTTGTCCAGCCATAATTCAAGAGTTATAGTGAGCAATTAACAATTCACTTTTATCATTCGCTATTATCTGACAGTGCTGCAAACAGGCAGGAAGAAGTACCGTCATGCCTTTGTGTACAATCACATCATCGAAATTACCGGATATTGTGATTATTCCTTCTAATATAGTTATAATTTGTGCAGCAGTGCCATCGAATGAGTATTCTTTTATTCCTGTGAAGTCAGTAATTCTTTGTAAGGAAAAATAGGGGTTATCAGTTAACTGTTCTTCAGTATAATCTTTATGGCGGAAAGAAGTTGTTTCAAGATGTAATGAAGGACGAATCAATGAAAAATCTGTGCAGATAAGTCCTTTATCTATATGTAATTCTCTGGGTGCGCCGTCCAAGCCGAGTCTGTCCCAATCATATAAACGATAGGTGGTATCGCTTGTTTGTTGTAATTCATAAATGATAACACCCTTTCCGAGTGCATGAATTGTTCCGGCAGGTACAAAAATAAAATCACCTTTTTTCACATTAACGAAGTGAAGAAGCTCTTTTACATTACCATTATCAATGGCATCACGAAAGTCTTGCGCCGTAATTCTTTCGGAAAATCCATAAATAATAGCAGCGTCGGGTTCGGCTTCGACAACATACCAACATTCAGTTTTTCCGCGTGGTTGTCCCTCCAGCGATTGTGCTAATTCATCATTAGGATGCACTTGCACAGAAAGCCAATCTTGGGCATCTAAAAATTTTACAAGTAATGGAAAATCACCACCATCGTATAAAGTACCACCAATTTCTCTTGGGAATTGAGAAAGTAATTCTTTGAGTGTATGACCGCTATATTCACCATTTATGATGATATTGGTATCATAAATTTCCCATGATTCCCCGATAATACTCTGTGCAGGTAATTTTTTTTCTAAGAATTTTTCTAAATTTCTTCCACCCCAAACTCTTGCATGGAAAGCGGGTGAAAAAATCAATGGATAGAACGTCATGATATTATTTTTGAATAATAAATGGATATGTTGTTACCGTTGTACCGTGGGAACTATGCAAAGAATATGCACCATTTGGAATATCGTTCACAGCCATAGAAATTATATCTATGCCTTTTTCGGCACTGTAAGAGTAAAGACTTTTTATGGTTTTACCATCAAGTGAGTGAATAGACAATGTAATGATTTCCGGGGAATGTATATGTAATGTGCAATAAAGGCGATCCTTTGCAGGATTGGGAAATACTGTTGATATATGAAACGGTGATTCTTGTACAGAAACAGTCGTTGATTCCAAAGGCAAGAGAGGAGCGGGTATATCTTGTATGTTTTTACCTTGTGCAATCGTAGAGGCTTTTTGTAAAAACCGATCATTGTTATTAACAAATAATGATGAAAAATTCTTTTCATTATTGGAAATAATTTTCACAGTGTCTATGTGAAATACATCCGTTTGACAACGTTCGGGTGTGATGTCGAGTATTGAGTAACCGTGATTTATTAAATCAAAATCCTTCATATAAGGATTGTTATTTATCATCGTATTATTGCCGGATTGAATCAATGTTGATAAAAATGGTCGTAAAAAAGCAATGTTTCCTATAATCTCATCAAAATTAGTTGAAGAGATACTGGGTGTAACAAATTCAACACCGATTGATCCCTTTTTTTCTTGCGGATTATATTCAGCCGGATTAAATGCTATATCCATGCCATGTGTTGTATGAATATCGCCGGTTAAAAATACTATATTATTCAGAGAATTATTGGAAATAAATGAATGGAGGGCATTTCTCTGAGTCGGAAAGTTACCCCAAGAATCTGCATTGTAACCTGATTCCAGCACATTTTGTAATATAGGAGTAAGGGCTTGCAATAATGGATTACCCACAAATAATGTTGTATCGAAGTTATCGAGAATAATCGGTGTAAAGAGCACTTGATTGCCAATAATTTTCCATTGTGCCTTGGACTGTTGTAAGCTGTTGGTGAGCCATGAAAATTGTTTTTCGCTCATCATTTTTCTTTGTGGATTGAGTAAGGAGTCTATGGAGGATTGAGGTGCATTTTTCCCTAAGTTTACCACAGGCGGATCGCGTTGGTCCATACGGGTATCAATCATAACAATTTCTGCTAATTCGCCATACTGAAATTTTCTGTAGAGAGAGCCATCGTCATTTTCACGAATTGGCAGCCATTCATAACATGCTTTTTTCGATGCAGCTAAGCGTGTTTGCCAATCTCCTTCGGTTGCTACTGTATGATTGTCTGCTCCATCTTTGTAGGCATTATTGGCGGCTTCGTGATCATCCCATACATACAGAAATGGGTGTTGTTGATGCAAACGAAGTAAATCGGGATCTAAGCGGTGCAAGCTGTAACGTGCGCGATAGTCTGCTAAGCTGACAATTTCTTTGTCTATTTCATAGGGGCGCAATGGTTGTGTGCTATTGGTACCAGTAGTATTGCCATACTCATAGATATAATCGCCAAGGTGTATCACTGCATCAAGGTCATTGCGTTGGGCAATTTTTCTGTAAGCATTGAAGTAACCTGATGAATAATTGCTGCATGAAACAAAAGCAAATCGTAAGTGAGAAGCAGCATTGACAGGTGCAGTTTTTGTTCTGCCTATCAAAGAATTTTTACCGCTGTATTTGAACATATAATAATATGTTGTGCCCGGTTGCAGCCCTGAAACATCCACTTTAACAGTGAAATCTCTTTCAATTGAAGCAGATGCGAATCCTCTTTGGACTATATTTCTGATGGATGTGTCGGTTGCAACAAACCATTCCAACGAAGCCGGCTCGCTATTGTCTTTCGTGAGGCGAGTCCAAATAATGACGCGGTCTGTTAAGCAGTCGCCGGATGCTACTCCGTGGTAAAACGGTGCTAATTGTTCGGATTTTATGTCTTGTATCCCATTGAACTCACGCATCTGAAAATGCTTATGAAACACCGCAGCATCATTGCTTTGCGCCGGTAAAGTCAATGTGGTTTGTTGTGCAAAAATAGTTTCTATATTCAATATTTTCAATAGAATACATAAGCACAATAAGCCGGTTTTGCTATAAGTTGTGTTCGAAAAAGGGATCATAAATTTCATAGACTTCTACTTTTCTTTTTGTTAAACTTCCTTAGTGACGTACAATATCCGTGTTTTGGTTTTGGCAAGAATTGCATCATAGACAATAGAGAATGACGGCAATTTTTCCCGTATTTTTGCGTCAAAGATTTCTCTTTTCAACACCTATTTTTATGGACACAGAATTATGAACTCTGTATATACGGTTGCAGACATATTTGAACATCGTCATAATGGTCCCGATGAACAAGAACAACAAAAAATGTTGGCAACCATCGGCATTCCTACACTTGATGAACTTATTGCTAAAACAGTACCTGCTTCTATTCGCTTAGAGTCGAAAATGGATTTACCTCCGGCAATGACCGAGCAAGAATTTTTAGATTTTCTCCATTCCGTTGCAAAGAAAAACCACGTTTGGCGTTCATGTATAGGTATGGGATATTATGATTGTATTACTCCGCCGGTGATACTTCGCAATATCTTGGAAAATCCCGGCTGGTACACGCAATATACGCCATATCAAGCTGAAATTGCTCAGGGGCGCTTGGAATCCTTACTCAATTTTCAAACAATGATTATTGATTTAACAGGTTTGCCTGTTGCAAATGCTTCTTTGTTAGATGAAGCAACTGCCGCTGCTGAAGCGATGGCAATAATGTATGCACAAAGAAGCCGCGAACAAATACAGAACAAAGCAAATATTTTGTTGGTGTCTAAATCTATATTTCCTCAGACATTATCATTATTACAAACAAGAGCTGAACCATTAGATATCGTCGTAGAAACTGCAGATCTTCATAGTGTGAATTGGCATAATGGCATCTTTGGTGTCATTGCTCAGTATCCCGATGGTGATGGTGCTGTTGAGGATTTATCTGCGATGACCAAAGCTGCCCATGACCACGGAGCTTTTGTTGCTGTGGCGACTGATTTGATGGCATTGACACTCTTAACTCCACCGGGTGAATGGGGCGCCGATGTGGCATTCGGTTCCGCTCAACGATTTGGTGTTCCGATGGGCTATGGCGGTCCTCACGCTGCTTTCTTTGCCGTCCGCGATGAGTTTAAACGCTCTTTGCCCGGTCGCATCATCGGCGTTTCGATTGATGCTAATGGTAATCAAGCATATCGTATGGCTTTGCAAACACGTGAGCAACATATACGAAGAGAAAAAGCAACAAGTAATATATGTACGGCACAAGCTCTTTTAGCAAATATCTCAGCTATGTATGCTGTGTATCATGGTCCTAAAGGATTGAAAAGTATAGCATTGCGAATTCATTCTTTCACAACGCTTTTGGCTCGCGTTCTTACATCTTTAGATTTTACCATTGTTCATTCGGCATATATGGATACAGTACGTATCAGCGGCGATACAGCAAATGTGCGAGAAAAAGCTGAAATGCGAGAATATAATTTCCGCTATTTTGACAATGGTGATATTGGTATTTCATTAGATGAAACAACCACACCCGATGATATTCGCAATATTACAGCAATATTCGCTGCAGCAAAAGGAATAGAACCACCGAGTATTGATAATCTTCTCAATGATGTGTTGATTGCAATTCCTGAGAATTTGATGCGCACATCGCAGTATCTCACACATCCAATATTTAATAAACATCATTCGGAGCATGAAATTCTTCGATATATTAAACAATTGGAAAACAAAGATTTATCATTGACTCATTCGATGATTTCCCTTGGCTCTTGCACCATGAAATTGAATGCGACCACAGAGATGATACCTGTCACATGGCGCGAATTTGGTGAACTTCATCCATTTGCTCCCCGCAATCAAGCAGAGGGCTACACACAAATTTTTGAGGAATTAGAAAAATCACTCTGTGAGATAACCGGTTTTGATGCGATGTCTTTGCAACCCAATGCAGGAGCGCAAGGTGAATATGCGGGACTCATGGTGATTCGTGCTTATCATAAAAGCAGGGGAGAAAGTCACCGTAATGTGGCTTTAATTCCCTCATCTGCCCATGGAACTAATCCGGCTAGTGCTGTTATGGCAGGAATGAAAGTCGTTGTTGTCAAAACCGATGATCTCGGCAATATTGATATGGATGACCTTTTTGACAAAACTGAGCAGCACAAAAATGATCTTGCTGTTCTTATGGTTACCTATCCTTCAACACATGGTGTGTTTGAAGAACATATCCGCGAAGTCTGCTACTTAGTCCATCAACATGGCGGGCAAGTCTATATGGATGGGGCGAATATGAATGCACAAGTCGGTTTGACAAGTCCGGGTAAGATTGGTGCGGATGTATGCCATTTGAATCTTCATAAAACATTCTGTATTCCACATGGTGGTGGTGGTCCGGGCATGGGTCCCATTGGGGTCAAATCTCACCTTGCACCATTTTTGCCATCGCATCCTGTCATTCCTGTGGGCGGTGAGCAAGCAATTTCTGCAATTTCGGCAGCACCATGGGGAAGTGCAAGTATTCTGTTAATTTCTTATGCTTATATTAAAATGATGGGTGCTGAAGGATTAACGAATGCAACAAAAATTGCCATTCTCAATGCTAATTATATCAAATCTCGCCTTGAAAAACATTATCCAATTCTTTACAAAGGTATTCATGGCACTTGTGCGCATGAAATGATAGTGGATATGCGTGAGTTTAAACGTACTGCCGGGATTGAAGTGGAAGATATTGCTAAACGGTTGATGGACTACGGCTTCCATGCGCCAACCGTTTCGTTCCCCGTAGCAGGTACAGTAATGATTGAGCCGACGGAAAGTGAAACAATGGAAGAATTAGATAAATTCTGCGATGCACTCATTCACATACGCCATGAAATAGCTGAGATAGAAAATGGAAATGCCGATAAAGCGGATAATGTTTTGAAAAATGCACCCCATACAGCAGGAGTTGTCATTGCTGATGAATGGAAGCACTCTTACTCTCGTGAAAAAGCAGCTTATCCATTGGCTTATGTAAGAGCTAATAAGTTTTGGCCCACCGTGGGCAGAGTAAATAACACCCATGGTGATAGAACTTTGATATGTGCATGTCCCCCTATTGAAGAATATGTGCATGAGCAATAATTGAAATTTTGATGTGAAAGAACCCGCTCCATGCAATTTATGTGGGCGGGTTTTTTACTTTTGTACTAAATTTTTCGCTTTCATTCTCAATGTCCTAACAAATTACAGAAATGTTGTTTCCCAGACTTCAATATTTTTTCCAAACATGGCGTCGCAGACTACGAAGATCTTCACCTATGTTTATGCCAACAATTGCGCTTATTGCATGCACAGTTCTTGCTGTGCTTGGCATTATCATTGGTGCTTCGGCAGACTCACTTATTGTGGAAACTAATGGTTGGATATCTGCCGTCGAGATAATCAATGCAGCACTCTTTATCATGGCTGTTGAAAGAAGCACCAAATCTGCTGATTTCCAATTTAATTATGGTTATGGAAAATATGAGAGTCTGGCAATTTTATCAAGTTCGGTATTGCTTACGGTAATAGGGATTTACGTTACGGTCGAAGCTGTCAACTCATTTGGCAATCCTACAGAAACCAACAATTTCTGGTTTCTGGCTACATATTCCTTTTTATGTTTTGTTCTCATCCGTACCGTAACACTCCACATGAAGAAAGCAGCAAAAAAGCATCAAATTCCGGTTTTGCACTTTGATGCTGATTTATGGGAAGCTGATAGTTGGATGGAATTGGCTGTTTCGGTCAATTTAATTATTGGCGGTATTCTCCATGCTTACGGTTATGATGCTATTGCTCGCTATTTAGACTCCGGTTCAGCTATTGCTTTACTTGCCTATACGGTAAGTATTCCATTACGACATGGCAAAAATGCACTCGATCAAATACTTGATAAAACTTTACCCGAAAATGTTCAAATGGATATATTGTCGAGTATCATTGCACGTTTTGACAGTTTCTGTGAATTTAGAGCAGTACATACCAGACAATCGGGTCGTGATATTTTTATTGAAATTGATTTAATTTTACCATTCGACTGGACTCTGGAACAAAGCCGTGAATTAGAAAAAAATATAGCACATGATTTAAAGGAAAAATATCCGACATCAATTATGCGATTATATGCACAACCATGTCCGCGAGATTGTTTCCGTAATGGTGAATGTTTTTGTCCCCTCAAGCAATGATGGAATAGTATACACTCAAACAAGAGTATTATTTTCTTAGTACCATTGAAAATCAAGGGTAATTAATTATCCATATCTTAAAAACATTGCTTTAAGTATCGTAGAGTTTCTGATGATGTCGTTATAAGAACGGCATCGGTAATCTGTTGCTGATAATCCACCCGAAATCATACTTTTACATACTTATCACTACAATAAATTTGGAAAGGTAGAACTAATTGTGTAAGTTTGTCATAGAGTTATATAAATGTATGTTCAATCAATGTTAAGGAGCATCCCTATGCATCCAAAAATTTTTGTCAAAACAGACTTTTGTCACATCCTTCCTCAGGAATGTTCTCATGTTATTCGCTCTGTTTAATCTAACTTCCCATAATCAAAGGAAATATTATGAAAACTCTATTGCGATTATTCGTATTTTTTATATGTATATCTGCAATCTATGCGGAACAAGTACCCATTTCTATCACCTATTTCTATCAAGTCCCTACGTATTTTGATCAAAATTTTCGATATATTATGAAAGAAGTACCATCGGATTTATATATATTCCATGAAGCACGTACATCTAATGCAAGCTCTATTAAAATGGAGCATACCCGAGCAACGTATCTGAAAGAGGGTGATAGTCCTTTTATTCATTTCATTGTAGCTCCTCAAATATACCCGGGAGAAGGATATGTACCCCCTGTTTTTTATGATACGACCAAATTACGGTTGAAATGGTATAAAAATGACGATGGAATGAATGCTGTTGTTTTTCCGGTGGATTTTTATATTCTTAATGCAAAGCAAGATATTATTGATTCCATAAGACTTATTATTTTGAGGAGTCGTGTACCGTATTCCTCGAATGATATGGCTCGGCAAAAAGAAATGCGAAAGTATATTGACCCAAATCAAAAAACACTCATCAAATATGAAATTAATAGTATTGATGACTGGAATGTAAGGTATGATGGTGGTAATCTCACATACGAATCAGAACGCGAAGGAGATACCTTAATTTCGGCACAAAGTATATCACATAGGTGGATACGCGATTCTCTTGGTGATAATTATTATGATCCTTTCGGAACTAATTGGGATAATTTTAATCCTGAATTTGCCCATCTCTATGATAATTGTATTGTAAGTCATAGATATCCCGGATGCGTTTCTGGTTGTAGTTCTCATAATGGTGTGGGCTGGCAAATGATGACACGCCGCCATATTGCAGTACATAATGCCAAAGCAGCAGCTAATTTCCGGCAACTTTCCGTTATTGGTAATAATGGTGACAAGCGCCGTTATGGACGAGGGCTATGGACAGGAGTTGAAGATACGATACCGGCAACCGATAAAGAAATAGAATTTTATAGAGCATTGATGTGCGTATGTCCTACTTTACCCATACAGCAAAAATTGGTATTTAATGATCTTACCAATGTGGAAGAGAATATATCCTTGATAGAAAGTACAGTATATCCGAATCCTTCTTCACGCTATTTTACTGTGCAAGGTCAAGCATTCACGCAGATATCAGTCTATGATGTTTTGGGCACTCTCGTAGAACAATCCGTCATTGACGGCGCAGGGCAATGGAAAAATAATCCCACATTATATACGAATGGGTATTATACTGTTCAATTACGCCACAGCGATGGTAGAATGGAAAATCTGTCGGTGATAATGTTTCAATAATCGTCTTTTGGCGCGATTTTTTTTAAATACGAAAAAAAAGGATGGCACATATTTACCATCCTTTTTTTATGTTATGCGTCCATCTTGCCAAAAAGTTAATGATGCTCTTTCTCTTGGCTTTGCATCGGTTGTGCACCATGTAAATCAGGGCGACGAATTTGCCCGCCATAATATCCGACTTGCATCATAAGTGCACATGTGATAAGCGACAAAACGAAAGTAGTAGTATATGCCAAAGAAGCTTTACTGTGCGAACGCTTATCTAATACCAATGCGCCGACAGCAACTATGCCTGTAACAATCATAATAAGCATAGCAGTTTCTGCGGCTTCCTCATGTTCTTCCAACATTACTTCGCTGACTCCCTGTATATGTTCAACTGTTTCTTCTGCCTCTTCACCCGATTTATTGACCGGTAAAGTTATGAGCGCCATTACAGCGATTAAAAGTGCTCCGGTAAACCGTAAAATATCCTGCTTTTTAATAATTCCCCAACCAAGAAGGCACACACCAATAAGTGTTCCTATAATGGGGAAGTGATTGAGCAAGAGATGGAAATGAACCATATTCATAAAAACTCCTTATAACATTAAACATCGTGTGCAAAAATACGCAATGTTTCGCCTTCTAAACGATAAGTGAACCATTCCGATAAATGCCGTGCGCCGCAGCGTTCATAAAAATCAATGGACGGGGTGTTCCAATCCAATACCTGCCATGTCATGCGTGTACAGTTCATTTCCACGCCATGGTTGGCAACGGCTTTCATCAATGCTTTGCCGATTCCCAATCCTCTGAATGCAGGAATAACAAATAAATCCTCTAAA
>JAFLBY010000114.1 GCA_017302855.1 Candidatus Kapaibacterium sp. | reverse complement strand
ATCAAGTCCGGCGAACGAAAAGAGTACTTTACAGCAGAAAAAGACATCAGTAAGGTCTTTAGGGTGATTGTTCGTGAAAGACGGAAGCGCGAATTAGAGCCAATGCTTCACATACTCCATGAACTAAAAAATGAATCCTCTTTATCCGGTAGTCAACAGAAACATTTTGTTGAAATGATTGATAACATTGAACAATTTGCCGGGAATATTGATAAAGTGCTCTCTATGATTGAACATTCGGATAAATCTTGGATTCAATCAACAATTTCGTTTTTATTAAAAGGTAAACAATGAAAAAATTGCTTTGGCTTACCGATAATATACAAAATTCTCAATCGCTCATTGCACAAATTGGATATACGTCGCATATTTATAATATCATTGATTTTACGCAGAAATCGCTCTATATTTCCGAAATGTTTTCTGAAGATTTTTGTTTTATAATTCATTTAACGAATAGAGAAATAAGCGATGTCTTCTATGAAAATCTTTCTACTCTCTTAGAAGAAAGATCAGACACCGTTCAATGTATTGTTATTACGCCGATCGGCAACTGCTTCTTACCAGTTAAGCACAGAGTATCAGAAGCATTACAAATGTGCTATCTTTATGATAAAACAAAAGTTATAGGTTATTCATATTTATTGAAAGACAATGAAAAATGTAAGCTTCAAGAATATGATATACGAAATAGTAATGTATTTTTTCAACCTATTTATTACGATGTGTTGTCAAAACTCATTTATGCCAGTGTCAATCAGGAATCTGAACATATTTGTATATACGCTGTGTCAAAAGAGTCACGTACTCTTCAGCAAAAACGCAATTTTCTAAAATCGCTTTTCAATAAAAAAAAAGATGTTCATTTCGATAACTATTACACTCCTAAACGCATAGAATCCGATTTATGTGAAAAAATTATTCAGAACTCTTTCAGTCATACAAGGATATCTACACCTCTGTCCACGGAAGTGAAATAAACGTCTGCACAATTTTAGAAGTTAAACGTTTGGCATGAAAATATTCGCCAATAGCATGAGTATCGGTAAAAACTGTTGAATTAATTTTTAATGTTGCAATAGAAGCAAAGCGTATGTAAAACGGACCATTTTCTACTGTGTAGTTTTGCAAAACAGTTAACTCGACGGCATCATTGTTATTGGTAAACCCTGTGATAACCATCTTTTTACAATAGCGTAACCCTGTGTATGTCAACGACATAGTGTATTCTTGAACAACAACATCACGTAAAATCATGCAATTATTTGATTTTTTTTCAAATATACAAGCCCATTGTAATAATTGTTGCTCATTTTTTGCCGGAACATAATAATACACAAAGGTACAATAATCGCATACAACTTTGCCCCAATACCATGAGTGAAACTCACGAAAAACAGGTAATGCACCAACATTGTGATCATGGTATGCATGAGCAGAAAATGTGGTTTGAATTTTTCTTGCCCCACCATCCCAAATTTCTAAATGACACTCACCGAACATTACAGGGGCAATTGCCAACCATGTATGGACAGCAGGATTTATTCTCTCCCCAACATTCACGTAACTATTTTCATTTAATAGATTTGCATAAAACACAATACGCCGCGAATCATTACCTGTATCAATATCAACATTTATGGCATACGTGTTTAAATGGTGACTTACTGTATTACCAAGAAAACTAACAGTTTCACTTTCTTCATCAAAACACGTGTGGTGTCTTGTACTCCAAATTAGCTTTTGCGCAATTTTCTTTTTTTTGTGATATACATTAATACTTAACCCGTCAAAAGAATTATGACGTTTCTGAATTGATGTACTTCTTTCATTGATGCACTTTGGTAACATCGGAATATCTCTAAAGAATATAAGAACAACTGAGTACTCTGAGTCTTCGGAAACGCAGTCATAGTACCACCATTCATACCCACATTCCCCTATATCATGTACACCATCATGCTCTGAACCAAATGCAATATTCATCATCTTTAGACCGTTATGAAAACAAATTGTCACTTTTTTTACTTAGATTACTGACAAAATTACTTCATTTCTCTTATTTATTGATATATTCATGGAAATTTTAATCGTAACATCGTATATAACATATATAATTTTCGCCGTTCTTGTGATTCTGTTAGCAATAGCGATGAGAAATATCTTCAGATTTTCTAAGCTGCAAAAGCAGAATAAGCAGAGCTTTTCACAACTTATCTCTTCCCATGGATTCACTGAATCACCTTTCATTTCAATTTTAGTACCCGCTCGAAATGAAGAGCGACTTATACAAGCATGTATTGAATCTTTAGTTTTGCAAGAGTATGATAACTTTGAAGTCATTGTACTTAATGACAATTCAACAGATAAAACAGGTGATATACTGCATACGATGTCTCAACAGTATTCGCATCTGCGCATTATCAAAGGGAAAGAACTTCCCGAAGGATGGGTTGGTAAGAACTATGCATGCCATACTTTATCGTTAGAAGCGAAGGGTGAGTATCTTCTATTTACCGATGCAGATACCATTCACAATCCGGATATGCTTTGTTCTGCTATGAGTTTGTTTCTACAACAGAAACTCGACTTTATCACACTTATACCGTATGAAGAAATGATTTCTTGGGGCGAAAGAATAATTATACCGATGATTCACTTTCTCTATTTTGCTTATTTACCGAATGATATTATCACAAAATCAAGAAAAGCATCCGTTTCTGCTGCAAATGGACAATTTATGTTTTTTTCACGAAAGGGTTATACGAAAATTGGTGGGCACGAAGTAGTAAAAAACAATATTGTAGAAGATGTATTTTTGGCAAAAGAAGTAAAAAAGCATGGTCTTCGCATGGCATTAGTTGATGGTACCGACATGGTTTTTTGTCGCATGTACACTTCGTTTAGTGAAACATTTAATGGATTTTCCAAAAATCTTTTCGCCGGGTTTGGATTTGATTTACCACTTTTTAGCTTCTTCTTATTCCATTTATTTGTTCTCTATATACTTCCGTACTTTTTGATTATACTACACACAATATTGTACGAACAAACTCCAGATATTATTTTGATTATCGGATTTATAAATATCGCAATACCGATAATTATTCGCTTAACAATGTCTTTTCGCTTTAGATTATCGTTTTCGGCTTCGTTTCTTCATATTATAACAGCGTTCTTTTCTATTGGAATTGGATTAAATTCGTTAAAGTGGACATATTCAAAACGAGGAATACAATGGAAAGGGCGCAATTACTCACGACAAGCTCTAGAATAAAAAAAAAAGACATATCAATAATGATATGCCTTTTAAGGTCACAGAAGTTAAGACAGCTTACTTCATCACATTAAATCTGCACTTATATTCCCCGTTTGCAGTCACAATATATGCAAAGTATTGACCGACAGGTAATGTATTAACTGTTATCTGTGAATCATCTATAAGTCTTGTTTCAACAATTTTTCCAATCGAATTAACAATGATTACTTTGCTATTTTCTGTAATCTCAAACGGTAATGTCACTGATGTACTTGTTGGATTTGGGTGTACAGCCACATCAGTCTCTACATCACTAAAAATAGTAGCAACAGTTCCAAAATCATCATTCGTTCGCGGAACTATTGTATAGGTTTGATTATTGCTTGAAAGAATACCTCTGATCCACGAAATTTTGTAACCAATAATAGGTTTTTCACGCTTGAGGACTTGACGTAAAGTATCGAATGTCGTGTATTTTATCATACCAATATTTGTTTCGACATTAAAAGCATTTTGACGTAAGGGATTCAAGGACGATGCAACGGCAAAGGCACCATTATTACGACCATTCTTAGCATTTGTATCTAAAATGATCAAATCTCTGACTTCAATAAGCATACCTCGCCATTGTTCTAATGATGAATTCCATGCATTGGCTTTTCCTAATGAATCTGCGTGAATAATAATTGGATCAATGTTATTTTGTTGGGTAAGTAATTCAAATTCAGTCGGAGAAGTTATTGACCATCCATTATTCGTATTAGAAAATTTGCCACTTATTTTGACTTTATCGCCACGTTTAAACTCATATATGGGATGCAAGGGATTAAATGCACTGACTTGAAGTGCAGAAAATGGATTTTGAGAGTCTTGAATAGTTATATATCGTCCTATAACACCAAAACGAATATCGTTAGTATCTGTTGTCACAACTCCCTCTACCGAAACTCCATAATTATTTCGAGCCATTTGACTATTTGGTACTTGCGTAGGATTTAGAATATCAGCAATAGTAGCTATACCATCTTTAACCTGATAATGTAATGTACCGGAAAGTGGGAATCGAGAAGAAATTCCTTTTTTGTCAATTGCAACGGCGTAATATCTTACAATAGTATTATTCGGCATAGCAGGAATTTCAGCTGTATAGCCGGCTCCGTCAGCAATCAATTTTGTTGAGACAAACGGTTCATTGTTTTTACTATAAAACACTAAAAGACTATCAGTATTTAAAGGATTGTTCATCGTATTGATAACAGCACTTAAACTTACTGTTGATTCGGATGAAGGAAATAGTCTATCAAAACTTCGGCTTAATCCTAATATTTCAGGTGGTACCGGACCAGCTTCAACATCGGATGGGAAAATAGGAACAATTGAAAAAAGTTGTAATTGATTAAATGCAAATGACGGAAGTATATATCCACGAATCTTTTTTATTTTTTGACCATTGGTAAATACGGAATACTCTGAATCAAGAAAACGGTGTGGTTTTTCTGTGAAATATCCGGACAAATCAGCCATCGAGATAAATGTTGAAGTGTTTTCATCCCACAATAAAACGTCACCACCATTACGAAACACGGTAAGATTTTCTAATGTAACAGGCATACGTAAATAAGGAGCACCCTCCGCTATGGAATATTCCTGTCCGAATTGTGTATTCTGATAGAACTGTGACGGAGTTACTTTCGGATAACTAAACGATCCTACCTGATTTTTTAACACAGTTAAGGCTGACTCTGTGCCGGGAAGTACCATACACGCCGGTGTTCTGTATCGGGAAGGGAAATTATTACCTCCGCCTCCGCCACCATTGATTGGCTCGACAACTACCGTGATTCTTACAATGTCGCCAATTTTGAGAGTATGAAAATTTGTTTCCTTGTCATTTGTATCTGTTTGCAGAATAGAAACACCCGCAAACGTTGTTAATGTCTGATTTGTATCACGCAGAACACATACATAAATACCATTAAGTCCGGCTAACAGTGGACGAAAATCATTCTTTGCGGCATCAACGCATGGTGGAACAGCGACCATACCGACGAGTGTAATCGTGTCATTTTCATAAGGACTTCGTAATGATTCTACTTTTAATGAATCATCGGAAATTTGTGCAAACTGAGCAACACTCAATGTCGGATAATCAGCTTTTGCTGTTGTGATGATGCCCAAAGCAATGGCAAATGCGAGGAGAACTGTCTTCATACTACCCCTAAAATTTTAGAAACTGTTATTGTATCGGGAATCAGACGTAGTTTTGTATTTATAGTTACTTTTCATTATGTTAAACTTTGTGAAAATGAATCTCGAGCAAATAGTTGAAGGTATTATCAGTAAAAATCGGCGTTGTTTATCGAGAGCAATTACGCTCGTTGAGAGTACAAACATTGCGCATAGACAAATAGCTGCCGAGCTTTTGCATACTCTTAGCCAATTGACAAAGGATAATTCATCGAGGAGAATTGGAATCACCGGTCCACCGGGTGTGGGTAAAAGTTCATTTATCGAATCGTTTGGCTTATTTCTATTACAACAGAATTATTCAGTGGCTGTTGTGGCTATTGATCCAAGTAGCAAAGTAAGTCATGGGAGTATCTTAGGTGATAAAATCCGAATGAATACATTGTCAGTACACCCACAGGCATTAGTCCGACCGGTGCCGAGTGGCTCTATGTTGGGAGGGGTTAGCATGAACACTTCTCAGATTCTCACTGTGTTAGAATATGCCGGATTTGATTTTATATTGGTTGAAACATTAGGAGTAGGACAATCTGAAACAATGGTCTATGATGTCACAGATATGTTCGTCCACCTTTACAATCCATTATCTGGAGACGAGATACAAGGAATAAAACGAGGAATAATGGAACTCTCCGATCTGTTTCTTATCACAAAATGTGATGGTAATTTTATTCACGAGGCATTACTTACGGAGAATAAACTGAGAAATGCTCTTTCTTTTTTGCGTCCGACTTATGAAGAATGGAAAACTGAGATTATTCGAACCAGCTCTTTAGAATCCATAAATTTTGAGCATATACTCAAAACCATCAATTCTTTTTTTTCAAAAAATGCGATTCTGATTCGATCGCGAGAAAGAAGAGAAAAACAATTGGAACTACAATCAGCTGAAAGAATAAAAAATACACTCATGGAAATTATTATCTCCGATGAGTGTACACGAAAAAAGTATGAAAAATTATTACGTGATATTCAATATGGAAATATCACAGAAATTGAAGCAGGTCGAGAATTACTGAAATCATTCACGGAAAATGCTAATCTGTCCAAGGACATGCTACAAAATGAGAAGGCGTAGTTTCAGACAAGACAGGAACATCCTGTGCACACGATGGCTTAGCTATAGGGCATCTTGTTCTAAACCCGCAGCCACTTGGTTTATTTAATGGAGTAGGAATATCACCATGTAAAACCACTCTTTGTTTATGTTGTTTTGCTCGTGGATCAGCCAGAGGCACAGAAGACAATAATGCTTTACTGTATGGATGAGATGGTTCAAAATAGACTTTATCTGCACTGCCTAATTCCACCATGTTTCCTAAGTACATAACCGCAATACGGTTGGATATATGATGTACAACCGACAAATCGTGTGCAATAAACAAATACGACATACCAAATTCTTTCTGAAGGTCTTGCATCAAATTAATTACTTGTGCCTGCACCGAAACATCTAAAGCAGAGACGGGTTCATCACAAATAATTAACTCAGGATTTGTTGCCAATGCACGTGCTATGCCAATACGCTGTCTTTGACCTCCGGAAAATTCATGTGGAAATCGTTGTGCATACTCCGGTTGTAATCCAACTTTTTCAAGCAACCACGCAACTTTTTCTTCTATCTGTTTAGCTGACAATTCTTTTTTATGTATTTCTAATGGCTCGGCGACAATTTGCTGAACAGTTAATCGAGCGTTGAGCGAAGAATATGGGTCTTGAAATATCATCTGTATCTTCGATCTAAATGGTTGCATTTTAGATTTTGACAAAGGCAAAATATTTGTTTTATTACCTTTCTCATCAATATAATTTACTTCTCCATCCAATATTACATCCGGATTCACAAATCGTAAAATATTGATGAGTGCTCTTCCGACTGTGGTTTTTCCACAACCTGATTCACCGACTAACCCAACTGTTTCGCCCCGATTCAAAGTAAAAGAAACGCCATCCACCGCTTTGACATCTGCTACTTTTCTCTGTAATACACCGTCATAAACCGGAAAATATACTTTTAGATTTTTCACTTCCAATAATGCTGTGCTCATTCTATTACCTCATCTAATGAACCGGGTTTTACTAAGTGACAACGGACAAAGTGTTCCGGACCTATTTCTATTAAAGGTGGTTCTGTTGTCTCACAAATATCTATTTTTTCACTACATCTTGTACAGAATTTACAACCAACAGGAAAATTCAGAATACTCGGAACATTTCCGGGAATTGCGTCCAATCTGTCCAATTTATTACCTTTTGATGTGTGCGGTATAGATTTCATTAATCCGCGAGTATAAGGATGTAATGGTTTATCGAACAAATCCATGACTTCCGCAACTTCTTGAATTACACCACCATACATTACAATTACTCGATGACACATTTCCGCAACAACAGCAAGATCATGCGTAATCAATAAAATTGCTGCTTCTTTTCGTTTCTCTTTTAATTCCAGCATCAAATCTAATATCTGTGCTTGGATAGTTACATCTAATGCTGTTGTCGGCTCATCAGCAATCAAAAGCGAAGGATTGCATGCCAAAGCAATTGCAATCATAACCCTTTGACGCATTCCGCCGGAAAATTGATGCGGATAATCATCCAAACGCTTTTCAGGATCAGGAATACCAACAAGTTGAAGCATCTCTACTGCTTTCTTGCGTGCTTCTGCTTCTCCCAATTTATCATGCACCATTATCACTTCGGCTATTTGCATTCCAATTGGAAAAACGGGATTGAGTGATGTCATCGGCTCCTGGAAAATCATAGCTATTTCTTTACCTCGTATCGAGTACATTTCTTCATAGCTCATTTTCACAATATCACGATTTTTAAACCAGATTTCTCCATCAACAATCCGCCCCGGAGGGTCTGGTATAAGCTTCATCAATGAAAGCGATGTCACGGATTTACCGGATCCCGATTCGCCGACTAATCCCAGTACTTCGCCTTTGTAAATATCAAAAGAAACACCATTAACGGCTTTTGCCCATTTTCCTTCAATATTAAAATGTGTATGGAGGTTTTTTACCTCAACCAATTTCTCTTTTTTTTCAGAAATCACGATAATTTATAACTCTTTAATGATAAAATTAGCGAAGACGAGAAAATACTTTCGGATCAAATGCTTCACGGATTGCCTCACCAATAAATACGACAGCTATGAGTGTCAAGAACATTGCACTTAATGGAACGAGAATCAGCCACCAATAACCATTTGTTAAATTTGCTAATCCAACACTTACCATCTGACCCCAGCTTGGGGTGGGAGGCATAAGTCCAAAGCCCAAAAAATCCAAACTGAGCAAGGAAGTAATTCCACTGACAACTGCAAATGGTAAAGATGTTACGATTGGAACTAAGGAATTTGGCAAAATATGTTTAAACAAAATTTTGTGGGTTGGAACCCCGATTGAAATGGCTGCCGCAACATAATCTCTGGCTCGTTCGCGGTAAAATTGTGCACGCATTTGACTTGCCGGACCTAACCATGCGAATATAGCACTCAAGATTAATAGCATTGTAAACTGAAAGATTGTACTTTTCGGATTTAATAATGCAACTAAAATAATAATAAGAAATAAGACCGGCAATGTACTCCATATTTCCATAAATCGTTGAAGAAACATATCAAATTTTCCTCCCCAATAGCCCATAGCTGCACCAATAGGAACACCAATAAGATACTGGAGAATAGTTAATATAAGTCCAAAAGTTATTGACACTTGAAAACCGTATAACATACGTGCAAAAATATCTCGTCCGCGATCATCGGTGCCAAAAATTCTTCCGGCAGCACCTTCTTTTTCCTCAAGAGGTGCAGCAAAGGCGGGATTTCCGGCAGTAATATCTTCCAAAGGACCATAGGGATACAAAGGCATTATTACGTAATTATCTGATGCGGCATCTTGCTCATATTGTTCTTGTAATTGCCTGTAATTGCATTCGCCTTCATTGCCTAATTGACCTAAACTTACACCGGAGATAAAAGGAGGACTGGTTAATAGTTTCAAACCCGGAACATCCATTAAATCGCGGAAAGCCGGAAAATATGTCTCACCATTATAATGAACAATCAATGCTCGATTATTGATCAATAATGGTAAAAAGAATGAAATCAGATAACAAATTGAAATTATTATCAATGAATAGTAACCACGACGAAGTGTTTTGAATTTTCGCCAACGTCGTTGATTGACCGTCAATGGTTTCTGAGAAGATTGCTTATTATTATTTTTCATATATGAATATATTTATGAAATTACTTAAATCTGATGCGAGGATCAACTAATGCAATCGCCAAGTCAGAAATAATTTGTGCAAGTAGAGTAATGACTACAGAGATTACAGTAAATGAAAATAATATGGGATAATCTCTGGAAAGAAGTGCCTCAAATGACAACTTACCGATACCTTCAATATTGAACGCTGTTTCTATTAAATAACTTCCGCCAAGAAATATTCCGATAATATAACCGATGTGTGCTGCAATTGGTATAATCGAATTTCGCATAGCATGTAACCAAATAACACGATTTTCCCGAATACCTTTAGCAAATGCCGTACGAACATAATCTTGGCTGAGTGTTTCAAGCAATGAATTTTTCATCAACATTGTTAAACTTGCAAAGCCCGCCATAGTATAGGCAATTGTCGGCAAAACAAAGTGCCATGCCCTATCCCCTATTTGCTCCCATAAAGTTAAATCAAAATAATCATCGGACTGAAATCCGCCTAGCGGAAAAATTTGGAAACCGCTTTGTGATGCAAAAAATACTAACAAAACAGCACCAAATGCCCATCCGGGAACAGAGTATGCAATAAATATGAGGGTAGAACTTATGAAATCGAATGTACTATTATGATTTATTGCTTTCAAAATACCAAGATATAAACACACAGAATAACTTAATATAAAGCCAATGAGCCCAAACTGCATACTAATTGGTAATCGGTCAGCAACAAGTTCAATAACTGGCTTTTTGAATTTATAAGATGTTCCAAAATCCATGGTGAATATGCCCGAAACTTCTTTGCGCACAATACGCACTAAGGGTTCACCCGCATCAGACTTGGCATCCTCAAATTCCCAGCCCTCCAATACAATAGAAGGATTTGATGCATCAACGACCTGATAACCATTATTTGATTTTTGTACTATAACCGAACGTCCACCACCGATAAGCCTCGTTTCACCAAGTTTGAACTTAAAAGACTCAACCTCACCGGGATATAATCCAAGCCAAATAACATATCGTTCATACCACGGTTTATCAAAGTGGTATTGTCGTTTTAACTCATCAATCGCACTTTGCGGTATGGTCTGATTTGCTGTTGCACTGCCGGCACCTGATTCTTGACCGGCAGCGCGAATTTGCATCATCTTTTGTTCAATAGGTCCACCGGGAGCTAATTGTACAATCGTAAAGACAACTAAAGTACAGCCGAAAAATGTCGGAATTGTCAGTAGAAGTCTGCGTAAAAAATATTGAAACATAATATTTTCTTAAGAATAAGAACAGAATTAAGATGACTTTTTAATTTCTTTCCAGAATCTCACCACACGAATATCGGTTGAACCTTCGATTGGTTTTTTAGATTTGCGCGCTTCTTCTAATTTTTTTGCTTTTTCCACATCATACCACCAAAGTCCCATCGGATATGACTCAATATAACTCAAACTTCCCGTGCGCGGTAAAATATATTCAGGCATACCGAATTTATCCCAATAGACAATCCTAATACCTTTAGGATTCCACTGCATAATATCAAAAACCATTGAATGTGTAATTGAATCAATTTCATGAATAATTTTTATTTGTTGACGTGTATCGAATGTGGTATCATAAATCTTACATAATTGATCAATGCGCGCATTTTTCACACCCTGTATATTATTGTTGTTGTTTTTGTCTGCCAAGGATGATAATAAGGATGTTTCAGGATTCGGTGTTGAAAGCCCGCTGTATCCAAAAGAAAACACATTAAAATTACGCTCATCAATATTACGAATTGTTGTTGCCCAATCTTCGAACTTTAATTGCATATCAATACCGGCTTTTTTTAACTCCTGCTGATATGGTGTTACAAATCTTTCCGTTGATTTTTGTATTGCAAGTGTAAACGATAATGGTTTACCGCCTTTTGTG
>JAFLBY010000113.1 GCA_017302855.1 Candidatus Kapaibacterium sp. | reverse complement strand
GATACCGCAAAAAATGGTAAAGAAGCCATAGAAAAAATTAAATCTTTGTCGCCTGATATTGTTACCATGGACGTTGAGATGCCCATAATGACAGGTTTGGAAGCTCTGAAAATTATTATGACAGAACATCCCGTTCCTGTGATAATGCTTAGTTCGCTTACTTCCGAAGGTGCGCAACTGACACTCGACGCACTGTCTTTGGGTGCTGCTGATTTTATTGCGAAAAGAACAGCCAATCTTTCGACGGAAACGTATTCTATTCAGCAAGAACTTATTGACAAAGTCAAGCATGTGTATTCCAGCCCTTTGCTTAAACGCAGGCATAATCGAGTGATGCCGCCGTCAATTGCTCCTATAACAAAAACGCCGACCCCGTCAATTCCCCCCACTGTAGCAACTGCCATACCTCATACCACAGGAAGGAAACGTCCGGCTGCGAGCCATTTTCAACTTGCCATCATTGGTATTTCTACCGGTGGACCTCTGGCTTTGCAAAGCGTGATTCCAAAATTATCAAAATCATTGCCCGTTCCGGTCATTATCGTTCAACACATGCCGCCGCATTTCACGAAATCTTTAGCTGAACGACTTGATAAATCTTCTGCCGTTCATGTCAAAGAAGCCGAAGACGGTGAATTACTGCATGCCGGTACGGTATATATAGCTCAAGGTGGCAAACATATCCTTGTTAATAAGTCGCGCCGTATAGTCATATCCGACGAACAATTCCCTGTATTGTATAAACCTTGTGTTGATATACTGTCTTTGAGTGCAGCAGAGGTATTTGGCGGTAAAATTTTGTCGGTCATCATGACAGGTATGGGACGTGACGGTATGGAATCATATAAAAAAATTTCATCCCTTGGTGGGTATGTAATCTCACAAGACGAGCATTCATGCGTCGTCTATGGTATGCCCAAATCAGTGATTGAAGCCGGTATTGCTGATGAAATTGTTTCCTTGAACGATATAGCTCTCACAATTAACAATTGCTTAGGAGTACACTGAAGCATTGCAGTCTCATCGTAAGTCTGATTGAATTACTTGTGAATAGATGTAGTCACACATGAGTGTTGGGTGAATGAATAAAAATATTATTGGTCAAACAATATTGTCACATTGATAATCGTTTAACAAAAACTTATTAAAGAACACTCTTTCAAACCATTGTGATAAATGGATCAACCCAAGAACATTGACACAAATAAAACAAGAAAAAATTCTCGAGAATTTTATAATATATTTTACTTGTTCTATCCTTTTGTTGATATTTTTCTTCGTCCACAGAAACGATTACTTTTCCAAGAGTTAAATAAACTCCCGAAAGGAAATGTTCTAGAAATAGGCATAGGCAATGGCAGACATATCCGACATTATGGTAAACACAGAGTAACCGGTATTGACACATCTGATAAAATGGTGCATTATGCAAGACGTTTTGAATCAGAAAATGTGGATATCATAGAAATGGATGGTCAGAACTTACAATTTCAAGATCAAAGTTATGATTATATAGTACTTTCTTATGTGGTTTCTGTTGTTGAGAATCCTGAAAAACTCTTGGCAGAATCTCACAGAGTCTTAAAAAAAGGTGGAAAACTATTTATTCTCAATCACTTTACGCCCAACAATGCACTTAAATATTTAGACTTACTATTCCAAAAAATTTCACATATATTTTATTTTCAATCTTTTTTTGATATTAATGATATAAGAACGATACAATTATTTAGATTATTAGACAATAGACCAATTGGACCTTTGTCATATTTTAAACTTCTTATATATCAAAAATAGTGAACAGGAATAACATTATTGTCGTACTCTCATTAACAGCAAGTCTTTTTGTATATCTTTTTTATCGAACGAAGAAAACAATTGTTGTTTCTCTCGTCCTCCATATTATATCCGAGGAATATTTTCAGGAATTGCGTCATTGGATAAGGTCAGAACTCCCTCTTAACGATTTTGTTATATATTCATTACCTGAAGGTTTATGGGTAATGGCGGCAACAATTATGGCATTACCATTTATTGTCGAATATAAACGTTATGTGTTCAAATTAATGTACATACCATTATTGTTTTCCGTCGGATTAGAAATACTTCAATTACTCAATATAACTCGCGGAAGATTCGATACAGCAGATATCGTCATTGTAATATTGTCGTGGTTTATGGCAATAATTATTGGAACATCACCTTCACACACCACTATTTATCCGTTTACATTGCGGGGAGTGCTTTGTCTCCTCGTATTTTCTCTTGTTTATTTATCGCATGTATGCCAATAACCATAAGACAAGAAAAAGTCAATATCTTTGATAATCGTGAAAATTTGAGACTATTACATATCAGCGATTTACATCTTCGCTTTTCTTCACGACGATTGGATGAGCTTGAATCTATTCTTTATTCTCTTGACCCGGATTTGGTGTTAATGACAGGGGATTACTATGACATTCCTTCGGCTGCATTACTGTTCAGACAATTTATAGAAAGAATTGCTTCTCACTATACGGTTATCTTTGTGAAGGGTAATCATGACACCTTATGGGGTAAAAAAACCACCCAAAACCTCATTGGTATATATAATTGCCACGATCTTGATGACAATTCATATATTTATACATCTTCTCGTGGTTTTCACTACCATTTTACTACATGGAAATCCGGAAAAATGTACCAAACTCTGAATCATAAAGAAGCACGAATTATTCTTTTGCATAATCCTGAAGAACTTAAGCATCATTCTACTGATAATATCTCTTTAATTCTTGCCGGACATTTGCATGGCGGACAATGTATTTTCTATACGACAAAAAACACATCTCATTTTCCGGGATCATTGCTTTATACATATTGTTGTGACCGAAGAACTATCAATAAAACAGAATTAATTGTTAGTAAAGGACTTGGTGATACTTTGCCACTTCGAATCAACTGCCCGTACGAAGTTACTCATATCACAATCACATAAACAGGTTTACCATTGCTTTTTCTTGCATTGATACGTGGTCAATATCTCTTATGATACCGCCAAGCATTGTGAAAAAAATATTTTTGTGCATTAACTACCGGAACTGCAAAGCCCTCACAGGAGTAATGCGCACTGCAATAAGAGCGGGAACAAAGGTGGCTGCAATGGATAAAAACAATGAAAATGCACACACGATAATGCCATGCATCGGCTCGAATGCTATGGGAGCGGTGTCAAGGTAGTATAAACTGCTGTCAAGATGGATAATGCCATAGTATTGCTGTATAAAACAGAGCAGATAACCCAAACCGCACCCCAGAAAAGTGCCAAGTAAACCGATGCCCACTCCTTGTGCTACAAAAACCGCTACAATATCACGACTCGCCATACCGATGGAACGCAATACACCAATCGTATGCGTTTTTTCAACGACACCAATAAGCAAAGCTGTCAAAACATTCAACATAGCAACTATTGTGATTAAGCCGAGCACTATGGGAATAGGTTTTTTTTGCATCTCGATCCACCCGAAAATGGATGCATTCAAATCATTGACCGTTGGCGCATAATAGGGGTAGCCAAGCAAATTTTCGATAGCGTGGGCAACGCTGCGGATATTGTCCACATCTCTGACCATAATATCAAATCCGGTGACAGTATGCGGCGGCAAAGAAGTAAGGTTATGCGATGTTTCTAATGGCATAAACACATAGACATCTTCATACTGTGTCATTCCGGTTTTATAGATGCCGACAATGCGCAATTTTTCTACATTCGGCACGATGCCACTTCCTTGCTGTTGTTCAATCGTGGTCACCACCACAATAGAGTCAATGCCCAGATTTGCTTTTTGAGCCAAAGATTGACCGATGATAACTTCTTTAGCATCCGGCGCACTGCACGAAAATCTGCCTGCAACAATTTGTTTAGGTCTTTGAGCCAATTCTTTATCGGGATCAACACCCTTGATGACAATCCCTTCGAGAAATGCTCCATGGCGTAGCAGGGCTTCTTTCTCTATATGAGGAGCTATGCTGATAACATCGGGAATATGTTCCATCACGGCTTGTGATATTGCAGCACCATCGGCTATCGGTCTTGAACCAAAAGCATATAAATGTATGTGGGAAGTGAATTTAGTGGCATTAGTTCTTAATGCTTTGTCGAATCCTTCTAATACTGAGAGTGAAATAATAAGAGCCATAGTGCCTATAGCGACACTACCGATTGCTACCCATCGTGTAAAGCGCAAAAACTTACCCCTTTTTATGGGTTGGGCAATGCGTCGAGCAAGGAAAAAAGCGAGTGATTGTTTCATGAACGCAATATACGCAAGAGCGACGTGCGAACAACCTTTCTGCGTACATTTTTCCATATAGACACATCTTTACAATCATTTTACTTGGTAGGGCTAAAAAAAATGCAGAGTTTTGCAGTTATTATTGTTCATTTTCATGGCTATCTATGAATGGTAAACTACTAATTTTACTTTTTCTTCTTTGTTCCACAGGATTGTGGGCGCAGGGCGTGACCACCGGATCAATAAGCGGCACTGTCTTCTCTCAGTCCACAAAGGACAAGTCTCGAGCCGCTTTGGTTGGTGCTAAAATCACGGCACTTCATGAGCCAACGGGCACAAAATACGGTGCTATTGTGCGCAATGGCGGGCGATATGCCATCAAAGGTATGCGCGTCGGTGGTCCCTACACTGTACGAGTATCCTATATCGGGTATGCATCGGCAGAGCGTCGTAATATTACCATTCAACTTGGTGAAGAAACGACTGTGTCATTTGAAATGGCAGAAAAAGAAATCAAAAGTGAAGAAATTGTTATTACCGCTCAAAAAAATGCGGAACTTGATGCCTCAAAAACAGGAGCCGGTTCTGTTATCACCAATGAACAAATCACAGCCGCGCCAACCGTCAATCGTAATATCGGCGATTTTGCTCGTATCAATCCTTATGCAAATCAAAAAGGTTCAAGTGAAGATGGTGGATTTCAAGCAATAAGTATTGCCGGACAAAATTCTCGCTTTAATAATATTCAGATAGATGGAGCCATAGCCGGTGATGCTTTTGGTTTATCTAATTCAGGCACTTCGGGCGGACAAGCCAATGCCAATTTTATTTCTTTGGATGCGATTGAAGAAATGAAAGTTTCTGTATCACCGTATGATGTACGCCAAAGCGGTTTCACGGGTGGTGTTATCAATGCCATTACACGCAGTGGTAAAAATAAATCCGAAGGTTCAGTCTTTCTTTATGGTCGCAATGAAGATCTTGTGGGGCTTAGCCCGGATAAAAACCGTCGTCCTTTTTCCACATTTCAAGATTTTCAAATGGGGGGGCGTTTAGGAGGAAAACTACTTGAAAATACATTGTTTTTTCATGTTTCGGGTGAAATACGATTACGAAAATTCCCGCTTGAACTGGGCTTGAATGATCCGGGGGCACTTGTGAATTTCCCTGTGCCACAAAGTCAAATTGATGATATAGCGGAAATTGCACGCACAGTGTATGGTTATGATGCGGGTAATTCCAATCCATTCACACGTCGAGAAGATTCCTATAATATTACGGCACGTTTAGATTGGAATATCAATGAATCGCATAAATTACAATTCCGCCATAATTATACCCATGCTTATCAAGACCGAAATGTGCGCCGAGATTTACGTAATTTTTCCTTAACAAGCCAGTGGAATACTTTTTTCAGTAATATTAATTCATCGGTATTACAAATAAACTCGGTATTTCAAGATATAGATATTCTTGGTCTTAAAGCTGAGAATGCGCACAATGAAGTCCGAGTTTCTTTTACGTCCACAGCCGATCGTCGTGACTTGCAAACCGAGCCATTTCCTGAAATGCGTATTTATACAGGAAGTGCCGAAAGTGTATGGTTGGGTCCTGAGCGCAGTTCTGCAACAAATGCATTAGATCAAAAACAAATTGCCCTCACGGATGATTTTACCTTGTTTTTAGGTGACCACACCCTTACCTTCGGTACGCATAATGAATTGTCATTTTTTAATAATTTATTTATTCAAGATGCTTTTGGCAGTTTTATTTTTCCTGATGTGGAAGCATTTCGTGCAAAGACACCTTCTTTTTATGCAATAAGTTATGCCAATACAGACATTACCGGAGGCGATATGCGTCCTCGTGCAGCATGGAGTATGTTGCAAACGGGTTGGTATATTTCTGATGAATGGGATATTGTTGATAATGTGAAAATAATTGCGGGTTTGCGTGTGGATGTGCCCATATTTTTCGACACACCTTATCGTAATGATACATTAACCAAACGTTTTCCGGGATTTTCTACCGACAGATTACCGACCAATAATTTTCTTTTTGCTCCGAGAATCGGATTTAATTATAATGTTCTTGACGATAAATCACTTATTATTCGTGGTGGAACGGGAATATTCACGGGACGTGTGCCGGCGGTATGGATAAGTAATCAATTTTCCAATACCGGTATGGATATATTGCGCTCAGAACTTGGAACAAGAGGTGCAAATCAAAGAGTTATCAGAGTGAATGACCAAGATTTTATTTTCCCTATTGACAATAATTATGCAAATAATCCATTAGTGCCCGGCGATTCATTATATCCCGGACAACCGATACGGACTTCGGTGATAAATCTAACCGATCAAAATTTTAAATTACCACAGACATGGCGCTCAACATTGGGTTTTGACCATAAATTGTCCAATAGCATTACCTTGACAATGGAAGGAATGTATAGCAGAAACATTAATGAAGTGACTGTTTCCAATATGAATTTACGTCCATCAAAACGTTTGGCGACTTCACCCATTGATGGCAGACCACTGTATGCCACAGCAAGGCAGGATTCTCTTCGAGCTAAAGAATTTACACAGGTTATACTGTTGGGAAATCGCAGCGAGGGCTATCAATATTCTTTTTCATCACAAATTTCACTTGATTCGCGCAATACATATATCCCGGGATTATCTGCTCTTGTGTCTTATACTTTTGGTAGAGCGTATGATCTTATGGACGGTCAAAATTCGACGGCTCTTTCTATATGGTCAAACACAGATGCCATAGACCCGAACAATGCACAACTCGGACGTTCAAGTTTCGATATTCCCCATCGCATTATGGCAAATATTTCCTATAATTATGAATGGACAAAAGATATAAAATCCACTATTGGTATTTTTTATTCAGGTAATTCGGGTGAACCGTACAGCTTAGTCTATAATGGCGACATAAATGGTGACGGATTTGCGACGAACGATTTAATTTATATACCAAAACGCGCGGATTACGGAACAAAAATTATTGTTCAAAAACCGAGTGCCGGGACTGATTTGCGAAGTGCTGAACAGATTTTTGATCAGTTTATGCAATTTGTTGAAGGCAACCCAACCTTAAACGAATATCAAGGCAGGGTTTTGCCGCGTAATGCTATGCGTTCACCGTGGCGCCACATTTTAGACTTAAGAATTACACAAACTATTCCTTCATTCACCGGTGATAAAATCGAATTTACCTTTGATATTCAAAACCTTCTAAATTTATTTAATGCTGATTGGGGATGGCAGCAAGAAGTCTTGCTGGGAAGTCACAGTATAGTGGACATATCCACAACACCGTTTGACAATCAAAATCGTTTGGTATTAACAAATTTTCTTGACCCAACGACAGCAAATAGTGGTCAAGGTATTTATAGAACTGACAATCTTTTTTCACGCTGGCGCATGCAATTAGGTATGCGTTATACTTTCTAAATAGTATGAAAAATTTTCTTTATTTGGTCTTATTGACATCAGTGTTTATCATAGGTTGTAAAGAAGATGTGATGACCTTTCCTGAACTGTCAAAAGCAAAAATCCGCTTTATCAATGGCATTTCTTCATCGGAAAATCTCCGTATTGATATTGACAGTGTGACGGTGTCACAATCCTTGTCAAGAGGGCAATTTACCTCACTTATTGATATAACGGCGGGGAAAGCATTGCCATGGCAAGTCTATGATAATACGACGAAAAAATTGCTCTTTCAAAGTTTTTATACCGTAGGTCCGAATGGGCAATATCTTATGTTTATGAAGGGTGCCTCGGCAAATACTGTCGGTTTTCTTGCCCCGATACCCGATACAGTGAAAAGTCCCTTCGGTGCAGGCAATGCTGCAATGCGATTTGTTCATTTAGCGGAAAAGGTCCAAGGCGATCCGGCTTTGGAAATTTCCTTGAATGGTTTCGCGCAGACGCCTTTTTCTATTTATTCCGGCGATTATACACGATTATTTCCGGTGAAAGCCGGGCAATTTACGCTTGTGATTCATGATGAAGGCAAACCGGATACATTCAGAAATACTTTACCATTTTATACTTATAAAGAAGGTAAAGTGTACACAGTTTATACGTATGATATTCCCGGCGAAACTCAAAGAATCGGTGCCGGTATAATTGAACATTAACTATTTTTTTCTTTAATCAAAGGATTAGTATGAATTATTTGAGACTCAGTATTTTTGCACTTGTGTTTGCAGGATTATTGAACACTGCATTTGCTCAAAAAACAGTTGCGGATGCACGTAAATTAGCTGTTGGTGATGTTGTAGAAAATGTCGGTATTCGCGTTACGGTAGCCAATCAATTTCGCAATACGTGTTTTGCCCAAGACGGGACATCCGGCATTGCGCTGTTTAATTCGCAATTTCGCAATGGCGTAAAAGTTGGGGACTCGGTTCTCATCCAAGCGGCAACAATTACCGAATTTCAGGCAACAACGGGACAGCCGGGCACGGGGCTATTGCAATTCAGCGGCAATAATTTTAAGTTTATTGTTGTGCCGGTTCCTACAAAAGAAGAATTACCCAAAAATGTTGCTATTCCCGCAATAAATGAAAGTGTGGAAGGGCAATTAGTACGTGTGCGAGGAGTTGAATTTGTTGAAACCGGTGCTTTCCAAGGTGAAACAAATTATACATTAAAAAATCAGGCAGGCAATACATTACAATTACGCATAGACGGTAATACGGAAATTGCAACAAATCAATTAGCTATACCTACGGGGCGCATTGATGTCATTGGCGTTATTTCTCAATTTCGCGGCACATATCAATTACAACCACGTTTTGCAATAGACTTAGGACTTGCACCACCCGTACAAGACACAGTAAATCGCAATCGTACTCTTGATGTGACCACATGGAATTTATATTGGTTTGGCGATACAGCTACCGGTCCAAGCAATCGTGAATTACAATTACGCAATGCGGTACGGGCAATGAACACAATGAATAATGATATTTTTGGAGTTCAAGAGATTGCAAAAGTGGAAGTCTTTAATCGTTTGCGTGATACTTTACAAGGTGATTTTAGTGGATTTATTGCCAAAGGTATCAATCAAGCACAAAGAACCGGCTGGCTTTATCGTAAATCCACTGTACAATTACTTGATAGTGGATTGGCGGTCAATGGAGGTTCGCAAGCATGGGCGAGCGGACGCTTCCCATATCGCTTTTCGTTTAGGGCAACCATTGATGGAAAACAAACAGATATGCACGCTTTTGTGATTCATGCCAAAGCAACGGACTCTGTCACGGCTATCGAAGATCGTAATCGCCGTGAACAAGATGCTTCCGCTTTTTACACATATTTACAATCATTCTACGGTGATAAAAATGTGATTGTTTTAGGTGATTTTAATGATGACGTTCTTAATTCAACGATTCTTGATGGCACGTATCCTTCACCCTATAAAATATTTGTGGATAAAGCGGATGAATGGACTGTGACAACAAAACATTTAAGTGAAAAAGGACTTGCTTCGTATATTCGCAGCAATCGCAGCATGATTGACCATATTATTGTGTCCAATGAAATAGCAGCTAATGTTCACCGCGCTTATATTGAAACACCTAATGCATATATAAGTTCATATACTTCAACCACATCTGATCACTTACCGGTGACTGCGAGAATTTTTGTTCCTGTAACAACAGTAACCAATATTAATGATGAATCTTCAATGACTTCACTGTCATTAAAGTGTGCCCCTAATCCGGCTCAGCATTCCATGATGGTGGAGTGTATTTGCCCAATGACAGCACACTATACTTTGAAACTTGTGAATTATCTTGGCGAAACCGTTCATACTGAATTTTCGGGGATGATGGAAGAAGGAATTATTGTGCGCAATATTCCGATTCAATCCTTAGCTTCCGGTATTTATACGCTTGTGCTGACGCATGATAAAAATGTTTATACACAACAAATTCAAGTTACTCATTAAGGTAATATTTGTGAATATCAAAAAAAAAGCTGTTCCTACATCGGAGCAGCTTTTTTTTTGTACGTATGATATGTGATTACTCCTTCATGGCGGGAATTTCAACAATAAAAGTAGCACCTTTGTTTTTTCCTTCGCTCTCTACGCGAATAGTACCATCATGCAAATCAATGATATGCTTTACGATATACAAACCCAAACCTGTGGATTGTTCATTGCCCGTCGGTACTGAGGACAAACGTTTAAACTCGGTAAAAAGATGTTTTTTATCTTCATCGCTTAGTCCTTGACCTTGATCTTTAATTGCAAGGCGTATGTGATTATCATTTACACGCAGATTAATATGAATTTCTGTTTCGATGTAAGAGTATTTAATGGCATTACTGATTATATTGTCCACAACTTGGGAAAATCTTTCTTTGTCAATGAGAGCATAGCATTCTTGTAGATCGAGCAGAAAATGTTGTTTCTTATTTTTTGCCGCATAAGAAAAAACGCCTACGGATTGTTGTACAATTTCTTTAATATTTACCTGAGTTTTTTGTAAATCAACCGCTCCCATTTCTGCTGCCGTTGATTCGAGTAATGAACTAATCATATTGCTCATGTGGACAGCAGATTCTTTAACCATAGTCAATAATTCATATTGCTCATTGTCTGTCTCCGATGCTAATAGCATTCCGGCAATAAGTTTAATATTGGATAATGGATTTTTGAGGTCATGTGCCGCCATAGCCATCAATTTTGTTTTAAACGAATTAGCCTCTTCCAATTCGACATTTTTTGCGGCAAGAAGTTCTTTCTCGCGATTCATGACGGCAATATCTCTGCTTTGTGCAAACTGTTGTGCATTTTTTATTATATTTTCGCTCTGAATTTTTTTAAAAATGGCGATGTGTTTTTCAAAGTATTCTGCACTTTCTTTCCAACGTTCTTGCTTTTTGTAAAATTCTGCCATACCAAGCATAACATCCGACATTCCTTCATGAAGTTGATGTTCGGTAAACTGCGATAATGATTGAAGGAAATACTCTTCGGCTTTATCAATATCATAGAAGGGATTATTTGTATCGGAATAAAAATCCGCAAGGTCTTTCAAGATGGTTGCAATGCCGACAAATGCTTTTATTTTTAAACTTAGCTCTAAAGATTCTTGTAAATATTGATATGCTTTTTCATAATCACATCGCGAATGATAAATAGTGCCTAAAATGCCGCTCGATTGTGCGATATTTAATTTCATGTCTATTTCTTTTTCTTTTTCGATTGACAGCAACATATATTCCAATGCCTTATCGGTATCATGCAATTCTTTGTATGTTTGCCCGATATTGGAGAGTAATCGCGCTATCTCATACTTATGTTCCACTTCGTATGCTTGCGATAATGCTTCCTCGTAAAAACGCAGAGCAGTGGCATATTCTTTGAGCACGACATAACCGCTGCCAAGATTGCCTGTTTCT
>JAFLBY010000112.1 GCA_017302855.1 Candidatus Kapaibacterium sp. | reverse complement strand
TGATATTATGAATTAATGAACAATAAATTGCCGTAGATATTGCACCCGTACCACAAGCTCCGGTTTCTGCCTCAACGCCCCGTTCATAAGTGCGCAAACAGACTACATCATTTTCTTTGCGGGTATAGATATTGACATTTACCCCTCTCGGCAAAAAATCCGTGTGATGGCGCAACGGAAGCGCGAATGCAACAAGGGGAAAAGCCGAAAATGTATCCGTAATTATTTCCGTCACAAAATGGTCGCTGCCAACATTAACATAGCCGCCATGTATGTGTTCCCCATTGACCATAACTCTCTTGTCGGGAATTACTTCTAAAGGGTCAGGGAAATACACTGTTACTTCATCATTTTCTATAATAGCACTATAGCGGGCATCAGCCATTATAAATGTAGTTAATACTTTTTCTTGTATAATATTGAGGGTGGCAGCAAACTTTACGGCACAGCGCGCGCCATTTCCACACATTGCACCATACGAGCCATCCGGGTTAAAGAAATACACACTAAAATCATTGTATATATCACCATTATTGAGAACAATAAGTCCCTCTGTTGGCTTTGACCTAGCATATCCGCAAATGGAAGGGGTCAATTTGTGTAAATCGTCTTTCGAGAATTGATATTTTCTATTATCCATGACAGAAAATATATTACCTGCGCCTGACATTATATGTAAATCAATTTTCATAGGATACACATTCTAGCATGTAAAAAAAAATAGGCATTGAGCGGTCTAAAATAATCAAATAACATATTTACTAATATTGAAATGGTTCTGATGACTTTTATATTTCACATCCTTAGCAATCGGCTTACTCTTTATAATCACTATAATAATGGTGTCATTATTCTATAATATCACGCGCTTTATCAAGTGCTTTACTGTCAGCACCTTCTCGGGATATAAAAAAATTATCTTGCGTCATATCAATCACCGTAGATTCACCGGTAAACTCATACCACTCGGGTTCGATGACAACATCAACATTATTTTCAAAAGCAAAGAGAATGTCGGTTGGGTCAAAATAATCTTCGGTAACAAGATCATCATCATTAAGTCGTGCAGATATTGAAATAATCGGAGACTGACAAGCATGGAGCAATGCAGTCGCAATAGCACTATTGGGAATACGAATACCGACGGTTTTCCTTTTTTCATCGTGGACAAATTTGGGAACAGCTCGTGAAGCCGGCAAAATAAACGTATAAGGTCCGGGAGTAAGTTTTCTTATTGCTTTAAATGCTGCATTTGACACTTGAGCATAATTAGCTATTGACTGAAGATTTTCACATAAGAATGTGAGTGGTTTTTTATCGGAAATCTTGCGCAATCGTCGAATTCGTTCGATAGCGGATTTATTAGCTAATCCACATCCTAAAGCAAATCCTGTATCGGTCGGATATAAGAGCAACGCACCTTTATGGACAAGGCGCGCTGCTTCTTCGATTTTGTATCGTTCGGGCGTTATGGGATGTATTCGTAGAATCATATTTTTACATATTCGGTCCGAGCATATCTTCCGGTCTTACCCATTCATCAAATTGCTCGGCAGTCAAAAGTCCCAATGCTAATGCAGCTTCTTTGAGAGTAGTATTATTTTTATGGGCATATTTGGCAATTTTTGCTGCATTATCATAGCCTATATGTGTATTGAGTGCTGTCACTAACATAAGCGTGTTTTGATTGTAATACTCCAACTTATCCACAACCGGTTCAATACCAACGGCACAATGTTCATTGAACATAATACAAGCATCCGCAAGCAATCGCACGCTTTGTAAATAATTATAAATCATCACTGGTTTAAACACATTTAACTCAAAATTACCCTGCGATCCGGCAAAATTGATTGTAGCATCATTACCCATTACTTGAGCAACGACCATTGTCATTGCTTCTGATTGTGTTGGATTCACTTTACCGGGCATAATGGAAGAACCGGGCTCATTTTCGGGAATGGTAATTTCTCCAAGACCACAGCGTGGACCGGATGCCATCCAACGAATATCATTGGCAATCTTCATCAATGAAGCAGCCAAAGTTTTGATAGCTCCGTGAGCAAATACGATTGCATCGTGGGCAGCTAGGGCTTCAAATTTATTTGGCGCAGTGATAAACGGAATACCTGTCAGCTCCGCAATTTTTTCGGCTCCCCTTACTGCAAATTCGGGATGAGTATTCAACCCCGTACCCACTGCTGTACCGCCAAGTGCAAGTTCCAACAATCCGCCGAGAACCAAGTTAATTCTTTGTATATCATTCGTCAATTGCTGAACATAACCCGAGAATTCTTGCCCCAAAGTAATTGGTGTGGCATCCATAAGATGCGTTCTGCCACTTTTTATGTATGATGCAAAATCCTTCGATTTTTGTGCTAATGTGTCGCGTAACTGTACAACAGCAGGTAATAGGTGATGGAGAGTTTGCTCAGCTGCCGCAATGTGCATGGCAGTAGGAAATGTATCATTCGAGCTTTGGCTTTTGTTCACATCATCATTAGGGTGAACAGGCTTTTTCGACCCCATTTCTCCTCCGGCTATCTCAATTGCTCTATTAGAAATAACCTCATTCGTATTCATATTGGTTTGCGTACCCGAGCCTGTTTGCCATATCGAAAGCGGGAAATGAGCATCCAGCGTACCGGCAATAACTTCATCTGCGGCTTGCGCTATACGCTGCGCTTTCTCATCCGACAAAAGTCCTAACTCATTATTGACAAGGGCAGCAGCTTTCTTCAATATTCCCAAAGCGCGTATCAGTTCACGAGGCATACGCTCATTACCTATTGCAAAATGGATAAGAGACCGAGCTGTTTGTGCACCATAATATTGGTCGGAAGGGACTTCAATGCCTCCCATTGAATCTGTTTCTATTCTATACATGGAGTTAAAAATGAATATAGTGAATGAATGATTACAAAATTACGGAAGACTGAGGAATAACTTCTACGTACTTTCAAACACCACACAAACACAATAAAAGTTAAGTTTTTATAGCAAAAACACCCAAAAACCCACTTTTTAAGATAAATTTTGCATAAAAACGAAATAAAATTTGCATCTTTTGAAGAAATTTTGTAAGTTTGAAATGAAGAAAGAGTAAACAAAACACTAATATTAATAGCGTTTAACAATCTTTCAGGGTTTAGATTCGGCATACTTAGTTTGAAAAAGACAAAGATACTTACACCCACTTGGGTTTTTTTATTCACATTTTCATTAGAAAGGGACTTCGATGAAACGCGAATTCCAAACTTTAACAGCTGCTGAAATGACAGCAATCGTCGGTGGTACAACTGCGACAATCGTTGAAACAAGTTCACCTGATGCACCGGGCATCTATGATTTATATATGGATTGGGGCTGGAGATCAGATCCCGTTGATCCTTCTAAAAAATAATCATAACAAAACAAAAAAACCTCATTGAAAACAATGAGGTTTTTTTTTGGCACTGACCGAGCTAAGTTTATGTTTTCAACAAAAAAAAACCTCTGCCGACATAGTCAACAGAGGTATAAGCAAACGCAATGAATTAAGGAACTATTCTTGTTCCATTGTTGCACGATGCTGGCGACGAACCGCTTTCATGTGCGACATACGCTTTTCAATAGATGGCTTTAAATAATATGTACGTTTTTTGTACTCACGAAGTACGCCGCTGCGTTCGTACTTCTTTTTGAACCGACGAAGAGCGCGGTCAATGTTTTCATTCGATTGAATTGTCACACCTATCATGGTGATAAGACCTTTAGTTTATGATGTTAAAAATTAAATTGTTAGCTTTTCAATGAGTCGTTTCTCTTTATTTTTTTCAAACTGAACTATAATCGCCTGCGCTCCGTTTGAAGTCATATCTTTGCCGGTAATAATACCGATATCGTCCCACATTTTGTGATAGATAATCTCACCGACCTGATACTCATCTCTCGGACTATATGGTATAGAGTCATCTTTAGATATTGGCACAATAACTGCCGATTTATCTTGTCGTGCTTCTAAAGCGTCCAAATCAATCATTTGGGAGTGTCTGCTCACCGTGCATCGTGCCCATTGACGGCGATTACCGGTTTCAGTCACCATCGGCTCACCAATGAGTTCATGCTTGGTTTCTCGCATTAAAAACGGCGAGTATAATTTGAGATACTTGACCTTTTTTGCGCGTCGAACACGTGCCATGTTTATCCTTTCGTCGTGGGTGTGTAAGTGGACGAACTTTTCCGAAAGTGCAAAAATACAAAAAAATAGTCTTTCAGCAATTCTTAAAGACTGATTTGTGCGCAGGTAAGCACCCTCTACTTACATAGTTGGCACAGCTACGGAGGAGTATTATGTGTTTTCAGGGCTTCTTAAATTCTTTCCTTTTCAAGAGAGTCTCGTCTGTTAATGTATGGAGAAAAGCAACAAGTGCTTGTTTATCAGCACTGCTTAACTTAAGAGGAACAATACGCTTATCTTTATTAACAAAGGCTTTACCTCCGTGGTCATAATGCTCTATGACTTCTTCCAACGTCGCTACACTGCCATCATGCATATAAGGTGCTGTAACTCCACAGTTACGCAAGGTTGGTGTCTTAAATGTTCCAACATCTTTAGCTTGATTGGTAACCAAAGCTCTGCCTTTATCATAATAATGAAGATACAACCCTGTGGAATGAAATTTGTCATCAGTGAAATTGAAACCATTATGACACGATGCACATTGTGTTTGCTCACTGAAAAATAAATCTCGACCTCTTAGCTCCATCATTGTCAATGCCGAAGTTTGTCCTTGGAGAAAGCGGTCATAGCGCGAATCGCCCGATAACACAATACGCACAAATGAAGCAAGTGCTTTGATGGCAAGACGTGAATTCGGCAGAGAATCCTTGCCGAATGCCGTACTAAATTGTGTCTTGTAATAGCTGTCAGCTTGCAAGATTTCGGTTACCTTACCCTCATCCGCATACATCTCGACAGGGCTGAATAATGCACCATGTATCTGTTCTTCTAATGTAGAAGCTCTGCCATCAAAGAAAAATGCAGTTTGATAACTCGTATTAACAATTGTTGGTGAATTGCGCCCTCCATGTTCTCCATTGACTCCCCTGCTCACCGGCAAACCATCCGTAAAAGCCAGTTCTTGCTTATGACAATCAACACAAGCAAGCGTTTGATCTAATGATAGTCGTTTATCATAAAACAAATGTCTGCCAAGTTCAATTTTCTCCAAAGTCAAAGGATTGTCTTGTGGCGCAGGAATAGCAGGAAAACCAAACGGCACATCCATAACAGACGGTTGTTTAGTATCTGGTACAGTCGTTTCACTGCCGCATGAAATGAGTACGGCACATGCAACAACACTAGAAAATCTTACCAGTGTGTTACGATAACAATATGCGGATTTTGTCAAGAAATTCATTTTGCTCTCGCTTTTTAAGTCCGATTTCTTCCATTGTTATTTCCGAAGGTACGGAGCCATTAAGCATAGTTTTCAAAACTTGTAATTCAACTTTAGATAGTTTTACCGAACCTAACATATAATCTTCAAATGCTTCATAAGCCACCGGAACTATAGCTTTCACTATATCAGCCATTGCTTCCGCATACACCCTTATTTCATATTGCGCATGAGCATCAAGTCGTAAGCGAAGGAAATGGAACAAATTATGCAAATCAACTTTCCAATACCATTCCGTATAATTCGACACAGGCAATACAATACGTGCAATCTCGCGTGCGACACCTTTTTCTAAAAGTGCTTCATAATGTGCATAGGATGTATCGGCATGTTGCTGAAATGATGACAATATATCCATTGCCTCATTGGTATCGAATCCCTCTTCGGAACGCCCCTGTTTATTGGTGACGCTTTGCTTACGCAATTGCTGCTCATCAGGAGTATAAAACTCATCCTTCATCTCGGAATAACGACCGCTGTATTCATTCACATTCGCTGTACGATGACGTATCCATTGACGTGCAACAAATATGGGTAACTTCACATGAAACTTAAACTCCACCATCTCAAATGGGGTTGTATGCTGATGGCGCATCAAATAACGAATAAGACCTCTGTCTTCATGGACTTTCTTTGTGCCGGTGCCATACGATACTCGCGCAGCTTGTACTATCGAGTCATCATTACCCATGACATCAACAAGGCGCACAAACCCTTTATCTAAACATCTAAACTCTTTACCAACTAAATCTTGCATCGCTTTTACTATTATCTATTCTAAAAGTTATTGGACAAAAATACGTACTATCGGCTTGAAGACAACTGTTTTTTATCTTCGATTTTTTGGTGAAGCATTCTAATTTTTGCTTCATATTCCTCACATAATTCCGGTTTGGAGCGTGCAAGTTGCTGATATACCTTAATTGCCAAAGCATACGCTCCTTGTGACTCATAAATTTTTGCAACCGTTTCTGTGGCTGTAGAAACTATTTCATTACCCGAACTTGATGTGGGCACATGTTCTTCATGAACAATAGAAATTCTGGCTTTTTCTAAACGCGCTGCAAGCTCTTCAAGAGGAGTTTTATTCTTTACTTTTTGAGTAATTAATCGTGGGGCAAATTGCCTAAACGGAGGCAAGGGAGGTAAACTGCCCCCTGATGATATGTGAGACACCCGACGCTTCATCATCGGCGCAAAATGCAATCCCGGTATTAAACCCACGCTCGAAGCACGTATCATCACCTTATCAACGCTATCGGCTGAGTCCATAACTCGCAAAGGAGGATAGGAAGTTCGTGTAGGCAAAGAAGTCTCTGCAACAATAGTTTCTGTCTTGTTTACATTCTCGTATGATATGGGTTCTGTATTATCTTCCGCCGGCTCTGCTAATGCTCTATCCGACGCAAACTCTTCTTCCAAAGCAGCAATATCTTGCTCAATGTCCATAGACACAGATACCGCAGCAGCATCGTGATTATCCGCTTCAATCACCTCGATATCGAATATATCATCATAAGAATATGGTTCTTCTTGATTATCAATAGGTGGGGCATCATCTGTCACCACTTCACCAATGACTGTAGGGAAATCAAAAGACTCTTCCACAATATTCGGACTATGGTGCTTCATCATCTGCGTATGTTCTGCGGATAAACGCATAAGGATACGATTGGCAGGCATAGCTACCAAACCACGATGCAGCACCGACAAAGCATCGTCATACTGCTCAATCGCAATAAGCGAACGATACAATACCGCATAACCGGAAGCATATTCAGGATAAAGTTCCAATCCTTGACGACATAATGCAGCAGCATCCGTGAACTGACCTGCGTCGTAAAGATCTTCGGCATCAAGTGCAAAAAGAGGTGTAATCATAGATATAAAAAAAACGGAGCCGAATATTCTCCCGACCCCGTTTCTTAGAGAATAATCAAAAGAAAAAAATTAACGACGATCGCCAAAAAGACGGAGTAAATACAAAAATAAATTGATGAAATCTAAATAGAGATTGAGTGCACCGATGATGCTTGATTTACGTGCAATTTCTGTTCCCATCATTTCTACTTCCCATTCTTCCTTGATTTTTTGTGTATCATAAGCCGTTAAGCCAACGAATACCAAAACACCAATAACCGAAATGGCGAAATGTAAAGCGGAACTTGCCAAAAAAATATTCACCACACTCGCTATAATCAATCCGATAACACCCATTATGAAAAAGCTGCCCATAGATGTCAAATCGCGCTTAGTGGTAAATCCATACACACTCATGGCACCAAAGGTCGCCGCACATATAAAAAATGTCGTGGCAATAGACTCCGATGTGTAGATTGCACCTAATGTTGCCAGCGTTAATCCATTCAATCCCGCATACAATAAAAATGTGCCCGATGCCACCGCTGAACTCATACGATGTATAGCGCCGGACAATCCCATGACAATCAATAACTGTAAACCAAAACCTACCCAGATAAGCCAACTATTTTCTATGATGATGCTCCAATATGCTTCTGAAGTGACAGCCCAACCCGCCACTACACCGGTAAATGCCAATCCACCTACCATCCATCCATACACCCGCGCCAAATAGGTTCTTTGCGCCTCTGCCAATGCAGACTGAACTTGTTGTACTTGCGTGTCCAACATACGATTTTCTCCTAAAAATAATTATGAGAGATTAAATTCAATTTTTACGACGGAATTTCACACTGCAATATATGGTTTTTTACGATTTCCGCTGCCTTTCATTGTAAAACGAACAAACCGCCAACGCTCAACTTAATGGATAACGACACACATACGTGTTTGTTCTTCGCAATGAAGTGTATAGATGCCATTTGGTAAAGATTCCACCGATAATCGTGCAGAATTACCAAAGCGTTGTAAAGGTAATAGTGTTTTTTCGCCCGTCATTGTGACCACAGTTATTTCGTCACATGCTGTGTGCAAACCATCTATGGTCACAATATTGCTGCTCGGCTGCGGATACACAGATAAAGCCATTCTTTTATATTGTTCCTGTTCTTCAACAGAAACGGCTCCACTATTCACCATCAACGCTATCGTTTCTTCAAAAAACACATTCATCGTTTCCACATCCATAAACCAAGGGTCAAATGTCGAGATTATGACATTCCCGCCGGACACTCCTTTTTTCATCCACATAGATTTCTTTCCGCCAAAAACATAATCCGACGGACCCATACTATACAGTGGAATAATATCCTCACGAATATCACAAGCATCCGCATACCATAAATTGCCCGAAGTCCATGTCAGCGTATCAGTCACACTGCCTTTCGGAATATGGGCTGCAAGCAAAGGCAAGCCAATATCATTATCGTTTTTTTTGGATTCACCCACAAAACGCATAATACCAAAATATTCATAAGCATAATCCTCACTTGTAAACATTTTCGGAGCGTCGCCATAACGGTCTGACAAAAAATCATTACCCATAATCCACACATGAACACCGCGTTCCAACAAATTTGGAATCATCACATTATCGGATTTAGTACCGTTCCACAATGCTGTTCCCACTGCTGTATTGGCACAATACCACACAACAATATCACCTTTATTCAAAGAATCAAACACCGTTGGCGCATCCACTCCGGTAACAAACTCTTTAATTTCTGCTTGCGGCAAAGATTGCGCAGCAAGCGTCACGGCATTTTTCACTCGCGGATAATGATCCGGTTTCGAGTATGTATCATCATCAACAAGAACAATACGTTGTCCCCATGAGTCAACACTGCATAAGAATATCAATGCACAAAACACAATACCTATTTTCATAGATTATGCCCCCCGAGCAATAGACAAAAATTCATCATAAAAAACAGAAGTAGCAATAATACCTTTTTCAAAATTCTCCAAAGAAAAATGTTCATCCGGAGAATGGGCATTTTCAGTATTAAGACCAAAACCCATCAATACTGTCGGTGCATTAAGTATGGTATCGAATAATAAACATACGGGAATAGAGCCACCTTCACGACTCAACACAGGTTTTGCATTATAGGCATACTCTAATGCTTTTACCGCTGCTTTGACGCCATCGCTGTCACGGGGTGTCAAGGCAGGATCTGCTCCATGCAAATTCGTCACTTTTACTTTCATCGTCGGTGGTGCAATAGTGCGTATATGCTCTTCAAACAAAGCAGCAATAGTATCCGTTTTCTGATGAGGCACTAAGCGCATGGAAATTTTTGCCGTTGCTTTTGATGGCAATACCGTTTTGGCTCCCTCACCGATAAAACCGCCCCATATACCATTCACATCCAAAGTGGGGCGCGCGCCGGTACGCTCATACGTCGAATAGCCAAATTCACCATACGTAGAAGAAATATCCAATTCATCGCAATATGCCTGATCATTATAGGGCAAACGTGCAAAATCCTCACGCTCCTCTTGTGTTAATGGCACAACATCACCATAAAAACCCGGAATAGTAATGCGTCCGAAACCGTCTTTCAGCCGTGCAATAGTTTCTGCCAAAGCATTAATAGGATTATGCACGGCACCACCGAATGTGCCGGAATGTAAATCACGATTAGGACCCGTAAACTCCACCTCCATATAACAAAGACCACGCAGACCATAGACCAAAGAAGGTAAACCCGGAGCAAAAATCGGTGTGTCGGAAATCAGCACTGTATCGCAACGAAGCATCTCACGATATTCGTTCATAAACGGCTCTAAATTTGGGCTGCCTATCTCCTCTTCGCCCTCGATAAGCAATTTCACATTCACCGGCAAAGAACCGCGCTCGGCAAAAAGTGCTTCCAATGCTTTCAAGTGCAAAAACACTTGCCCCTTATCATCCGTTGCCCCGCGAGCAAATACCTTACCATCACGAAACACAGGTTCAAAAGGAGGATTAGTCCATAAATGCAAGGGATCAACGGGCTGAACATCATAATGACCATAAAAAAGAACCGTCGGCGCATCAGCACCCGCACCAAGCCATTCGGCATAGACAATAGGATGACCCGGCGTGGGATATATTCTTGTTTCCGTCATGCCTATAGCACGGCAATGATCGGCAATCCATTCAGCACAGCGTTGCACATCCGCCGCATTCGACGGCTCAGTACTGATACTTGGTATTGACAATAATTCCGTTAGCTCTTTCAACATCCGCTCTTTATTCTTTGCGATAAATGATTCTGTCATGGAAATATCCTTTGTAAAACATGCAATAATATCAGCAAAAATAGCCACCACCACAGAAATACTGCCCAAATACCATTGATGAGTGAGTATCAACTACCATTCACTTACTCCCTACTTGGGCAGCGACGTAACCAAAAAAACGCAATAGCTTAACTTCCATATCTCTCCCCTTTTCTTCTATGCTCGTCGGATTAACTTCTATCTCAGTCTGCTCACTTTCTATGGCTGTCTGCTCATCTTCTATGCTCGACGGCTCATCTTCTATACTCGTCGGATTTAACTTCTATGCTCGACGGCTCACTTGCTATGGCTTGCTTTTTATCTTCTATGCCTGTCGGATTAACTTCTATGCTCGTCGGATTAACTTCTATCTCCGTCGGCTCACTTGCTATGGCTTACTTTTTATCTTCTATGATGCCAGAAGTTCAAGTGCAGCGTCCAGAAGTTCAAGTGCAGCGTCCAGAAGTTCAAGTGCAGCACCCAGAAGTTGAAATGCAGCGTCCAGAAGTTCAAGTGCAGCACCCAGAAGTTCAAGTGAAGCACCCAGAAGTTCAAGTGAAGCGTCCAGAAGTTCAAGTGAAGCATCCAGAAGTTCAAGCGCAGCACCCAGAAGTTCATTTTTTGCATATAGAAGCCCAAAATCACCCCCCAGAAGCAAAAAAACAAGCGAAAGAACAGAACAAGCGAACCAAAGATGAAAACAAGCGAGAGAAAGATGAAATCAAACGACCAATAGTAGAAACCACCCCGTCCTTCGGACACCCCTCCGGCGGATGGGATGATAACAAGCGACGGAAAGAAGTAGAGCAAACACTCATAGCAAAAGAGCAGCCACAGACAGATATTCAGATGCGTAGAACAAAAGGGAAAATGAGCAGCGGCGAAGTTTGTTTTTTGCCCCATCCAGACCTTCCCCGACGGGGAAGGTGAAAAAGACTTCTCCCCGACGGGGAGAAAAGAAGAGGGGCACAAGCGGGCAGAGTGGCAAGCGCGGGGTTGGATTATCGCTATGGCTATAATGGCATGGAAGAAGAAGACCGCGGCGAAGCAGTAAGCACGGAAATTGCTTCCACAGGCGCGAAAGCCAAACCCGGCGA